>CATPAT010000025.1 GCA_955652155.1 uncultured Chthoniobacterales bacterium
ATATGATCATGCCGGAAGTCGGCGCGGAAGGGCAACAGCGTTTGAGCGCTGCGCGAGTTTTGTGCATCGGCGCGGGCGGGCTCGGTTCCCCGGCCGCGCTTTATCTTGCCGCTGCTGGCGTCGGAAAACTTGGTTTGGTCGATTTTGACGATGTCGATCTTAGCAATCTCCAGCGACAGATCTTGCATGGGACGAAAGACGTCGGTCGCAAAAAATTGGATTCGGCGCGCGACCGTTTGCGCGACGCGAACCCCAACGTCGAAATCGAAACTCACGAGTGCCGCTTCACGAGCGCAAACGCTCGCGAGATTGTTTCCGGTTACGATGTGGTGGTTGACGGCTCCGATAATTTTCCGACGCGCTATTTGTCAAACGATGTCTGCGTGTTTGCCAAGAAGCCAAATGTTTACGGGTCGGTCTTTCGTTTCGACGGCCAGGCGACGGTGTTCGCGCCGCATCTGGGCGGGCCTTGTTATCGCTGCCTATTTCCCGAGCCGCCGCCGCCGGGATCGGTTCCAAATTGCGCGGAGGCGGGGGTGCTCGGCGTCCTTCCCGGAATTGTCGGGACGATTCAAGCAAACGAAGCGATCAAATTAATCCTCGGTGTCGGCGAGCCGCTCGTCGGCCGGCTTCTCTATTTCGACGCGCTGAAAATGAAATTTCGCGAATTCAATCTCCGGCGCGATCCGCAATGCCCGGTCTGCGGCGATTCGCCCACGATCACCGAACCGGTCGATTATGAGCAATTCTGTGGCGTCGCGACCAACGTCCCGACGGTTTCGGTGCGCGAACTAAAACAAAAGCTCGACGCGCGCGAACCCGTTCAGCTGGTCGATGTTCGGGAACCGTTCGAACACGAGATCGCAAGCATCGACAGCGCGCGATTAATTCCACTCGGAGAATTGCCTGACCGGTTGGGTGAATTGGACCGCGATCGTTTGACGATTGTGCATTGCCACAGCGGCATGCGTAGCGCGCAGGCGGTGCGGTTATTGCGCGACGCCGGTTTTGCAAAGGTGTTTAATCTCGAGGGCGGGATTGCGAAATGGTCGGACGAAATCGACTCGGACGTGCCGAAATATTAATTTTGCTTTAAGGCAGCGGCGAAGTCTTCAGCGGTCGGTACATCGTTCCACTGTTTCAGAAGTTCGCCATTTCGGCCGAAAACAAAAACGTGAAAGAGCGCACTGGTTGGCTGTGCGCCGAGTTGGGTCGTGATTGGTCCGTCGAAATCTGCGACCGCGGAGACATCCTGACGGGCATTTCGCACAATCTTCAGTTGATCGTAGCGCGATTGGAGGCGGCGTGCTTCCGAATCGAGTCGTCGCCGCATCAACGAAGTCAAGATCATGCGGACCGGTTTGCTGTGTTGCCCTTCGAACGCGAGGACGGTGATCATTCGATAACTCAGATTACCGAGACAAAAGTCGGGTGTGCGATCCCCGACCGCGCGCGCTTTGTCAATGTTCGATTGAGTGGTTAAAACAACAGTCGTGATGCGGCCGTCGTAGATGGAGAATGTATGACCATCGACATCGACGAGATTAATTCGATATTTTTCGCCGAGTATTAACTCGGCGCGGACCAACCAGAGAGGAGCGCATGAAAGTATGGTCACGAAAAAAATTTGCGCTCGACTCGGGTTCACGATTAAAGACGTTGATCACGAGAAATGCGCGCTGACAACTGTCGCTTCCAATTTTTGGTAGCATCATTTTCAATTTTGGTGCTCTTGAGCGCCTGCGATCGCATGGTCACGTCGCGGAATACACGCCTGGTCAAAGAAGCGGACTGGAAGGCGGCCCAGGGCGATTATCTCTGGGCGGTCAATCTTTACGAAGCCGCCCTCGACGGGACGCCCCAATCCGCGGAAGTGCATTTTAAACTGGCTCTGCTTTATGACGACAAAATGAACGATCCACTGCACGCGCTCCATCATTTCAAACGCTACCTCGTTTTGAATCCAGAGGGCTCGCACGCGGCCGAGGTCAAAGATTTTATGAAACGTGACGAAGTTGCGCTCGGCACGAGTTTGTCCGGCGACTCGGTCGTGACCCGGGCGGAGGCGGCGCGATTGCGAAATGAAAATCTCAATTTGCACAGGGAAATTGACGCTGGTTCAACCAAGCCCCGCCCCGCCGCGGACAAGTCGGCATCGCGTCGTGGCGATAAAGAAAAAACGGAGTCGAAGAAGGCTGGCTCTCACACTTACACCGTGAAAGAAGGCGACACTCTGGCTTCCATTTCTCGCAAGTTTTACAAAACGTCGAAGCGCTGGAGAGATATCCGCGACGCCAACGAGAAAAAGATCGATGATCCGGACAATTTGAAAGCGGGTCTGACACTGACGATTCCGCCTAACGACTGACAAATTAGGTTACGTTCGCGACTGTGTCGGCGATAAGCGCTAGAAACGCGCGCCACTCGGAATGACGGTCGGTCGCGGCGGCGGCGATTCCATGTGGGCATTCATGGCCTGGTCGATCACATCCTGGTTCGTCGGGTCGATCAGTCCGCCACTCGGCGGTTCATTGTGCTGGTTCTCAATGTCAGCCAGAATGATGTTCAATTCCGGCAGCGGTCGGTTGAAGCCTTTGACCAATTTGCCGTTCAGCAATTTGGAGATGTCGATGTTGAGGACTGGCGGGCAATGGGTCGGATGGGGTGGAAACACAACCATCTGTCCAGTTTGCAGCCGGCAAGGATCCGTGGGAATGCCTTTCAACGTCAACGTGCCATGGCCGTGAAGCAGGATGAATTTATTCCACGTGTTCGAATGGCGTTCCAAAATCGCGGTGAAACCGCTCACCGCGCAGGTCGCAACCGCGGTCGTAATTTTGACCGTTCCCGTATCTTTCGGGGCCGACATTAAGATCGCGCCGCTGCCGAGATCGTAAGTGCGTGCGGCTCCGCCAAAACTGAAAACCGTATTTGCGCCGAGCCGCGTGAGCGTTTGATCGAGAAACGTCAGTTCCGCGCGCGAATCGGTGCCGGTCCGGACAGCCGTTCCTTCCCGAACGGTATCGTTCATCGTGGCGGGCCGGGCTGCGGTTTGCCCTGCGAGCAAGCGGACATCATGGATCACTTCGGTAACGCGGGCCTGTTTTTGGTCGGCCGCAAAAAGGAGACTGGCAATACCGGCAGCGGTTCCAACTAAACAAATGGCAGCGACGAGATTTGAATTTGGGAAGGGAGTTTTCATCGGATTGACTGTCGATCGTATCATGGACCTTGACCCGGTCCGCCGAGCGGCGGTGCAGCAGACAATGGTTGCGGGTTCTTCGCCCCAACGCCGCCGAAAGTTCCAGTATTGGCCGGTGTGCCGGTTCCTCCAAAACCGAAATAGTTTGGATTGTTCGTGAAAACATCCGCCTGTTGAGCCGAATTGATCGTGACGACGACGCCTTGGGAGATGTTGATCGTATTGGCGGCGAGAATATTCGCGGGACTGGAGAGGGTTACATTTGAGAGAAAGTTGAGCGTGCCGTTACTTCCGGTGGCGTACAGTTTCAAAATCGTGTCGGCGCCGAGAACGTTACCACTGCCGATATTGAGCGCTCCGTTCGTGCCAAGCGCGGAAATTTTGACAACGTCGCCATGGACCGTCGCGTTGTTCAGGGTAGTCTGGCCCGCGATGCCGGTCTGACGGATGTCCACCTCGGCCTGGTCGGCCTGAACGGTTCCGCTGACGTTTACGGAGGTGTCGCTGCCGCTGGCGAGGATTATGATCTGACCACTGTTGCCCATCGAATCGAGCATGGTCCGAAGTTGAGCGGTGCTGGAGATGGCTATCCCGCCCAGGGACTGCACGGTGATCCCGCCTCCAGTCGAGGTCACGGCCGAATTGACCGTAAGATTATTACCGGCCAGGGCCTTGAATCCGCGCTGGTTTTGCTGCGTACCGTTCACTGTCACCGGTGAGTCTACCTGGATGTCGCCTTCGGCCCTGATCTGAACTCGATTGAGATTCGAGACGGGCGCGACAAATGTGACGCTTGAGCCCGTGCCGCGAGCGTAGATGAAAAGTTCGCCGAAATTCGCGAAGCTGATGCCGGAGAGATTGATCGAGCCATTGAGCGTAACGAGAGCGACTTGCTGCATGCCGCCGAACGTAAAAACGGCCCCCGAATCGGAGGTGTTGATATTGCCCTGACTGGCAAACCCGAGAGTTGGGTAGCCGCTAGAGTTGGAGACGGTCGGGTCTCCATCGAGCTGCAGTGCCGCGAATAAGAAACCCGGAATTGGAAGAGAATTCGAACTAGGATTGTTGAAACCGCCGCCGCTGCTGTTGACAAAATCGACGCTGTCGAAAGACGACGGCGAGCTGCCAAGCCAGGTGGCCAACGGTCCGTCCAGAGCGGCTCCCCGATAAATTTTTCCGAAATCGGTTATTCCGTTCGTCGTAATCATCGGATCTGTATTGATCTGCGTACCACTCGTTATGACGTACGGATTAGGTGACGTGATCGCCGTTGGCGGCCCGAACTTCGCGCCGCCACTGCTTGGGGGAGGCGACATTGCCGCGGTTGCCAAGGTTACGGTGTCAAGGCCGGTAGAATCCCTTGGCGGCTGGTTCGTAGGCCCGTTTTGACTGGATAGCTCTGCCTGCTGTTGGTCGATCACTGCCAGAATCAAGTCGGCGTTTGGAAGCGTCGCGAAGCTCGTGATCAACTTCGACGTTTTATAAACCAGGGCCGCATTGAACTTTGTCGGCCGCGTGATTTGCCCGTCTGGGGTCATCATCACCATTTCTCCTCCGTGGACAATCACAGCTTGCTCAGGGTGACCTGTCGGGTAAAAGCGGCCGATCCCTTCAAGCATCAGGAGTTTTGTCGGCAAGCCCTTGTTAGATTCAAAGAGAGCCGTCCCACCAGTGATGGCCGCTGTGACAGCGGCTGTGCGGATCTTTACTTCGGCCCCGTTTCGCGGGACTTGCACGAGTATCGCGCCGCTGCCGAGGTCGACCTGGCGAGCTTCTCCGTTGAAACTGAAAACCGTGTTTGCGCCTAGACGCGTGATTGTAAGATCGGAGAAGGTCAGCTCCGAGCGCGAATCTACTCCCGTGCGCACGGCGGTGCCAGCACCTACACTGTCGTTCACAACTGCTGCCCGCGCCGCCGCTTGTCCGGGAAGCAATTTCACGTCGTTAATTATCTGAGTAACGTGCGCAGCCCGTAACTCTGCCGCACCCGCCACGGCCGAAAGATGCACAAAAGTAAAAAAGCAAAGTAGAACACAGCCGGTGCCTGTTTTGAAAAGGTTCATGTGCTAGCGCGGATTGTCCGCTGTGTAATTTGACGCAGGCAATCTGGGCGGAGTCGGCTCCGGACTTGACGGCGTTTGAATCGTACCGACGTCGGTCGACGATGGAATTGCGATCGATCCCGGCGTCAGAGAAGCGGCAATCGGATGGCTGGCCGCAGTCATCTGCGCAGGACTGGTAAGCGACACCACCGTCCCCTTTCCAAAGATGACCAGATTCGTGTCGATCAAGCTTCTTTTTGATTTCGCGCGCTGTTGTTTTTCACTTTCCTTCGCAATTAAGTTTTGGCTGCCAAGCGGTGGAAAATCGATAATCAAGAGCGACGTTTTCAGTAAGCGCCCAAGGTCGACGTCCACTGGGTCGGGTAAACTCTTTGCGTCCGGATTCGTGATCAGCACTTGCCCCGGCCGAACCAGCACCGATTCGCCCCAGCGGCGCTTCAAGTACAAACGGGCTGTGCCTTCCAGGCTGATGAACTTGAGATAGGCGTGCGGGTGACACTCCACTAGTACTGTCGTTCCGTTAATTGCGGCCGTGACAGCACCCGTTGTGATTTTTGTGCTGCCCACTCCTTTCGGAACTCGTAAGAGCATGGCTCCCTCGGCCAGATCGAGATTGCGCGTTCCTTTATTGAAACTGAAAATCGTGTTCGCGCTGAGACGCGCCGACGTCTGATCGGTAAAGGTCAGCTCGGTGCGTGAATCCATGCCCGTCGCCACCGTTGTGCCGTCGGGCACGTTATCATTTAAAACTGCGGCCCGCGGCGCCTCCTGCCCCGGGCGCAATTGCACATTATTGATCAGTCGCGTGATGGTCGCTTGGTTGAGCTCGGTCGCGATTGTCGACGTTGTCGCGGCGATGGCCCAGATCAGAGGAACCGATCTGATCAGACAGAATCGGAAAGCGCGATTAATCCTCATTGCGTCTTCTAAAATTTCGCAGTGAGAGCGATTGCACCGCCGACGTTGGCGACGTCGTAATCAAAAACATCCTTGTTCGAGTCGTTGTGCGCGAAAGAACTGATCGCGCTGACCGAGCACCAATTCGTCAGGCGATAACTCGCCGTGGCCGAAAGAATCTCGCTCACATCGGTCCGGCCGTTTTGATGATAATCGCGCGCTACCACGCGGCCGACGGCATTGATCGTCAATGCGCGGGTCAGGCTCGCTGAGTAGCCGACGTAACCTTCATAATCATTCCGCCGCGGACTTTGATGATCCGCGGCCACACTAATGTTCGCGTCAGCGCCGACCGAAAGCTGTTGTGCCCGGCTGAACCGGAATGGCAGCTCGGCGTTAAATATGAGCGAGTGGTTCGAGAAAAATTCATCCCCGAGCCGGTCGTCGAGCGTCAGCCGATTGAAATCGTATTCGCCGCGGAGAATGAGATTGTGGAATTGCGGCAGGAAATAATTCAGTCCTGCTTCCACATCCAGGCTACCGAAATCGAATCCGGTATTATCGCCGTAGTAAAAGACTTGCTCTCGCGCACCGAAATGCCCGTAGAGCGTTTTTGTGATCTGCGGATCATAATAAGCACCCACCATTGGCGCGATCACCACGTCGCTCTTTTCGCCGCTCCGTGTCAGCGCCACATTCGATGTGTAAAAAATCGGAGAAGCCAATAAAAAAGTGAGCGGTTGATATTGCGCCGCACGTTTCAAAATTTCCTGCTCTCCAATGTCGGCATCGTTCGGACTGGACGCGGCATGTCCATCTTCGACGCCCTCGGGCAATCCCGCCGGTCCGAACGGCGGCTGCGTCTGGCCCTGAAGTAATTGGGCCCGATCGACATCTTGCGAACTCGGCCCTTGCGCAAAACTTGTTGCCGCCAAGATCGACATCGTCCCCGCGCCAATAAGCGCGACTAAAAGATTAAAATGGTTTTTTACCAAACTAGCCGCGCCTCCCGTGCGCTTCCCTTTTGCCGTGTCGAATTTCACTCGTCAAGGAAGTTATTCGTCGCGCTGCGCTCTTTTGAGCCGTTTGCTCGACGTTAGGATCGCACTTTCGCCCGGACATTCTTTTACTTGAGCCGTTCCTTGAAGATCGGGACGGGATTCTTTGGATTAAGGAGCTGGCCAAAGAATTTCCGGATACCCGGATTCTAATCGTCTCGCGCCAATCTGAACGCCTCTATGCCGAACGGGGCGCTGCACGCCGGGGCCGCCCACGGAGATGCCTTGTACCTCGGTGAGAGATTTAACTACGTCAGGATCAGGTTTTTTCTTATTTTTATTGACCTTTTTTGCCAGATTTGTTGTTATGGCTGGTATGGAAAGTCATGATTGGTATGGGGGTTTTAGACGCAGCGCGGTGCAACCCCAAAATCTCTAGGCACGTTCCGCGTTCTTCCAACGTCACGCATATGAGCAAGATTTTTCGAGCAGCTGCTCCCTTAACGAGTCGAATCGCGCCAGTTCTCGGCGTTGTTCTAGTTTTAGTGGGTTTGATCGCATCCAGCCAACTGCATTTGGCTCAGGTTACCGCTGGTTCTACCGTTACCACAGACAAGAACGATTACGCGCCTGGGGAAACCGTCGCGATTAGCGGCTCGGGCTGGATCCCGGGTCAGCCGGTGGCTCTCCACATTGACGAGTCCGACAATGATCTGCCGTGGGACGTTTCCGCGACGCCAGACGCGTCTGGAAATTTCTCCAATAGCGACTTTGTCATTCAGACGAATGACATCGGGGTGCTATTTACGTTGACGGCGACCCAGGGGACTGTCACGGCCACAACTCAATTCACCGACGTGGTCGCGGCTGGCACCGCTCCGAACGGGGATCCCGGCGGCTTCGAGATTGAAGGTAACGTGGCGGCTACTGCCGGAGGTGGCCACACAGATTGGGTCGCAAACGGCGTTGGCACCACGGGACTTCTTACGAGTGCCGGCGTTCCGATGGATTCCACCGTCACCTTCCGCCGCCTCGATGCACACAACGGGACCGATGATGTTTTCGCCGGCAGCCACAAGTTCGGCGATAATCCGAACACCTACACTTGGAAGACCGCCAGTGCTGCCAGTAAGGACGATTTGAACAACGTTTATGTTCACATCTCGAAAGATGCCGCTGGTGACCGCTGGATAACCGCGTCCGCCGATAGACTGTCAAACAATGGAACCGCCTTCGTTGATTTCGAGCTGACTCAGGCCGACCTCTCACAGGTGACTGATGTCGGCTGTTCCTCAGCTCCTTGCGGCCATTTCGTAACAAATCCCGCCGGCGCGGTTTCAGGCGATCCGCTGTTTGCTACGGGCGGACGAACTCCTAACGATCTGTTGATCACGGCGCAATACAATAGCGGAGGCTCACTCGCGACAGCCATCGTCTATCAGTGGAAATTGGTTTCGGGGACCTATCAGTGGGTTGATATTACGTCATCCATCGCGGTGAACACCGCATTCGTGGCAACCAACACAGTGGATGGGGTATCGGTGCCTTACGGCGCATTCGGCGCGACGACCTACTCGAAGAACCAATTTGTCGAGATGTCGATCGATGCGACCCAACTAATTAAAGTAAATGTTGACCCATGCTCCGGGATCGAGATCCACAGCGTTTTCGTCCGGACAAAAACTTCTACAAGTGCCAGTGCGGTCCTGGATGACTTCGTTACGCCGATCTCGCTCTCTTTCAGCGCCGGTTTCACTGCGTCAGTAACGCAAAGCGCGGTGAGCTGCTTCGGCGGTTCCAACGGTTCGGTGACGGCTACGATTAATGGCGGCACTCCACCGTACTCGGTAACCCTCGGCAGCACAACGCAGACGGTTTTGACTGATGGAGGGTCGACTACTTTTACGGGTCTGACTGCCGGATTAAAAAGTGTGCACGTTGTTGCCACTGGCGGTTGTACCAAAGACGCCACGATCACCGTCATCCAGCCAGCTTCAGCGGTTGGATCATCGATAACGTCGCAAACAAATGTTGGTTGCTTTGGTGGCTCAACCGGAAGTGTGACGGTCGCGGGTTCGGGTGGAACTCCTTCTTACACCTACTCTATAGACGGTACTAACTTTGGCGTTAGTGGAACGTTTAACAATCTGGCCGCAGGCCCCTACACGGTCACGGTCAAGGATGCCAATGGATGCACCACGACTCAGCCGGTCACGATTACTCAGACAGCGTCCACAGTCTCAGCCTTGATTAGCTCCCAAACCAATGTTGGCTGCTTCGGCGGCTCGACCGGCAGCGTCACAGTCGCGGGCTCAGGCGGAACAGGTCCTTATACTTATTCGATCAACGGCACGACCTTTGGCGCGAGCGGTACGTTCAGCAATCTCGCCGCCGGGTCGTACACGGTTACGGTTAAGGATGCCAATGGGTGCACCACGACCCAGGCTGTTACGATCACACATCCCGCCTCTGCAGTTTGGTCTTCTATAAGTTCGCAAACCAACGTCGGATGCTTTGGCAGTTCAACCGGCAGCGTAACCGTCGCGGGCTCGGGTGGGACTTCTCCTTACACCTACTCGATCGATGGCACTAACTTTGGTGCGAGCGGTACTTTCAGCAGCTTGGCGGCAGGTTCGTATACGGTCACAGTTAAGGATGCTCATGGTTGCACCACGACCCAGGTAGTCACGATCACTCAACCTGCTTCAGCAGTCTCGGCATCGATTAGTTCGCAAACCAACGTTGCCTGCTTTGGCG
>CATPAT010000026.1 GCA_955652155.1 uncultured Chthoniobacterales bacterium
ACGAGCAGGTGATCAGCGATCTGAATGCGGCGGCCGATTACGCACTGAAGATCCCGGCGTGCAATGGAACGCTGGCGGTTTGTGGATTTTGCTGGGGCGGGGGATGGGCTTTTCAATATGCCGTGATCAATCCGAAACTGAAAGCAGCGTATTCATTTTACGGAGTCGCAGTTGATAACGCAGACGACGCCAAAAAGGTCGCCTGTCCGGTTTACGGATTCTACGCCGAGAACGACGAGCGCGTGGACGCGACCATTCCGAAAGCGGAAGAGTTGATGAAAACTGCCGGCAAAAAAATACGAGCCAGTCATCTACAAAGGCGCCGGTCACGGCTTTATGCGTTCGGGTGAGCCGAACAATCCGAATGTTCGCGAAGGCGACAGGAAAGCGCGCGACGAAACCTGGGTGCGCTGGAAGGCGCTGCTGGCCGGGTTAGCTTCGAAGTGAAATCGTGATTTGCGCGGTTTATCTGGCGGATTCCCGGCCGATTCGTTTTCGCGCTTTTGCCAGAAAATTCGCTACCGCTGCGCTGTCAAAGTAAAACATTTGCGCGCGCGACAGCTTTCCGTCGCGGATTTGATAAAGGCCGAGTACCTCTCCATCAAAGCGGTCTCCTGAGGGGGCAAGGCCACGCTGGCGCCAAAGCACTACTACGGTGTTTTCATTGGCAGCCACCACGCGCGGATCCAGCTTTCGCTCAGCGGCCGTCGGCTGAAAAAGCTCCCACGTTTCACTCCAGGTAACGCCTTTGTCGCCGCCGTAGGGAAGCGACGCCGGCCAGACAATTTCGAATTCAGCATGTAAAGCATCGCGGAAGAGTTTGTCATCGCGCCGCTCGATTGCGTCGAAAACTTTAAGGACGAGTTTCTCGTTCTCCTCGACGGTCATGAATCCTTTATTTTGCTCCGGTCAATTCATCCACCAGCGGTTGGGCATCGTAGACGTCTCGCAGCGCTTCGATGATCGCTGCGGAATCGACTGAGACGGCGCGCGCTTGTTTGTCGGTGAAAATGCAGTCGAGCACGAGTGATTGAATGTTGCCGTCGAAGATGATCCCGACGAATTCGCCCGCTTTGTTCACGACCGGGCTTCCGCTGTTGCCTCCAATGATGTCCGCGTCGGAAACGAAATTGAACGGTGTATTCGGATTCAGTTTCGATTTGCGATCGAGCCAGCGTTTCGGGATGTCGAACGGTGGCTGGTTCTTGTGCTCGGCCCCGCGCTGATAAAGTCCGCTAGTGTTTGTGAGCGCTGGAACCGGCTTTCCGTTTTCTTCGTAACCCCGCACCGTCCCGTAAGAAAGACGCAACGTGAAGGTCGCGTCCGGGTAATTGCTCGTTCCTTCCATCGCGAAGCGCGCTTGAGCAATCTCGGCATACGCTTGCTGCTTAATTTCATCCTGCGCTTCGTAAACTTTTCGCGCATCGCGCGCCGGGCCGTCGACCATGCGCGCGAGTTCGATCATCGGATCTTTCGCCGCGGAAACCGCGGATGCACCGCCGGTGTAGAGCTGTTTTCGAAAAGCGATGTCTTTCAGTTTCGTCCGGCTCACCAACTCGGTCGCGCGGTCTACTGGCGATTTTCCAGCGAGCACTTGCTTAACGAGCGGATCATCCGCACCGAATCGCGTCGTCATGTCGGTGAGCGAATCGCTCAACTTTACGATTTCAAAATCGTCATAGACCGGTTGCGATGAAAACAGCTCGAGCTCGAGCGATTCCTTATAGCTATCGCGGAATTCAGGGAACCGTTCGCCGTTCGGTTTCGTCATTTCATCGCCATGACGCAGCAGCCGCCGCGCATACTGGAACAGCGTGCTGGAGAAGGCGCGCGGCGCGCGATAGTCGGCTTGCGCGCGCCCGCGGAACTGTTCGAAGTAATGGTAGATCGGCAAAACTTTTGCCGTTTCCTGCTGTGCCTGTTTGATCTTGTCGAACAACGGGCTCACGCCTTGCGCGCCCGCGAGTTTCTTTTGTCGATCTTCGATCGCGCGCCAGACGTCGGGATCCAACAGTCCCGCGACATAACCATCGTAACGTTTCCGATTGTTCTCCACGCTGCGCGTGGCCTGCTCTGCGCGACGTTTGTTTTCGAAAGAGCGAGCGCCCCACGCGTGCAGAAAAGTTTCGCGCCGATAAAACATGTTCAGCAGATACGGAACTTCGCCATCACGCAGCTCCGCCAATTCGCTGACTGCAAGCTGGCGATCGGTGCGTCCGGGATTGCCGCTGACAAATGTCAGCTCGCCGTCGGCCGGACCCTTCGTGTTCCACTTCAGGTAATTGTCGATCTTCGCCGGCTGGCCGTTTTCGTAGGCGCGGAAGATGCAGATATCGAGATCGAATCGCGGGTATTCGAAATTGTCCGGATCGCCGCCGTAAAACGCGATCTGCTCCTCCGGCGCGAATACCAACCTCACGTCATCGTAACGTTTGTAGCGATAAAGGTGATATTGGCCGCCCTGATAGAGTGTGATCACATCCGAGCGCAGGCCGGTCTTCTCGCGCGATTCCTTCTCGATTTCCGCTATCACGTTGCCGCGCGCCTTATTCGCGTCGTCAGCCGACATCTCGGGCTTCACCGCTCCTTTCACGCGATCGGTCACATCCTCGATCGACATCAGCACATTGAGTTCGAGGTCTGTCGCCTTCATTTCGTCCTTCTGCGACTTCGCGTAGAACCCGTCGCGCGCGTAATTTTTCTTCTCGCTCGAAATCTTCTGTAGCGTGTCTAGCCCGACGTGATGGTTGGTGATGCACAATCCGTTAGGCGAAACGAACGAGCCGCTGCCGCCGGAGTTGAAGCGCACGCTCGATTTCTGGAGATGCTCGAGCCATTGCGGCGTCGGCTCGAATTGATACTTCTCCTTTAATTGTTTGAGCGGCGGATTGTTGAACAGCCACATTCCCTCATCGCCAAATGCGCGATCGCTCAGGCTGGCCAGCAACACGCACAGAAAGAGAAGCGAGACGACATTTCGCATCCGCCACACTAATCGCGATGCGATTGTCGACAAGCCAGTCAGGCCCGCAATCCCGAGTCGCGCTTGCGGATGCGAACGAGGCCAGGAATGGCAGTAGCGCCCAGAACAAGCAGGACCATCAAAATAATTGCATACTCGACGACCGCGAACGCCACTGAGGTCAACTTTGCCAAAACGTGCACCATTAATATCTAAGACCGCAGGTGGCCCTCACTGGTTACAAAAAGTTGTCGCGTAAGCTGGAGGGCACTCAACCGTGGACATCGAGCGAGAGCAGTATCACGATTGGACACGTGTTTAGCATTAAAGGTCGAAAGATTGAACGGCTCGATTTCATCGTCGCGGGTGCGCAGAAGTCGGGCACGACCGCGTTGCATTATTTTTTGAGAAAGCATCCACAGATCGCGCTGCCAGAGCGGCAAGAGCTGCATTTCTTTGATGACAACGAAATTTTTTCCCGGCCGGTCGATTACGACCTGTTACATCGACACTTTCGGCCGATCGCAAGGTGGACGCTCCTCCGCTTCGCGACGGCGCGGCAGGCAATAGCCGGCGAAGTCACGCCGAGTTATTTGTATTGGAAACCGGCAATGGAGCGGATTTGGAATTACAACCGGCAAATCAAACTCGTCATCCTGCTGCGAAATCCGATCGATCGCACGTTCGCGCACTGGAACATGCAACGCTTCAAGGACCGCGAGCCGCTCGATTTCCTGGACGCGCTCAAAGAAGAACCGAGACGGATCGCGCAGCCGTTGACGATTGAATCGCGGCGCTTTGCCTATGTCGATCGCGGTTTTTATTCCGGGCAACTCGAACGGGTCTTCAAATTTTTTCCGCGAGAACAAGTGCACATTGTGAAGTTCGAAGATTTTCGCGATCGAAAGCAGGAAACGCTGGACCGGATTTTTGAATTCCTTGGCGTGAAACCATTGCATCGCGTTCGTGACAAAGATCGAAACATTGTTCCGTACGAGCGCACGATGACGCCGGAGGAGCGAAAATATCTTATCGAAGTTTTCTCAGCCGAGATAACGAAGCTCGAGCAAATGCTCGGATGGGACTGTTCGGACTGGAAGATGTAGCCGCTTTGCTCTGCGAAGCGCGGGATGATGTGTTGATAGGCGCCCGTCGCCCGGAGGGCGACGGCTACAGTTTAAATCGCGGCCTTTGATTTGGATCCACGCCCAGCAACGCTTTCGACCGAAAAATCCGTGAGCCTCGCGATAAAAAAAATTCGCGCAGCTCCAGAGTAAAAAAGGAAGAACCGTCTGGGCGGGGATTAAAGTCGAGAAGCAATCGGCCGTTTTCGTTTAGGAACCGCGTTCGAATGTCGTTGATGAAAAATTCCCAATCGGCGGGCGACCATTCAACGCCGTCGCGGACGCGGCCGATCCGGTGAAAACAGATGCGGTGCCCAGTCACGAGATCGAATTTCCCGCCGAGATCGGGCAGGGGAGTTTGTCGCTCGATCCGGCCGATGACGCGCGGAACATCGAGGAGCGCAGTGGTGGCTCGGAAAAGCGGCTCGTTATCGGTATCGAAGCCGAGAACCTCGTGGCCGAAATATTTGCAAACGTAGAGAAAATAGCCGGCGCCGCAGCCAAGATCGACAATTCGCATTGGTGGCGCGCGATCGATCCAAAGGTCTTGGCTGCGCTCGATATTGATCTCGATCCAGTAAACAACATCTTCGAAACGGTTGATCCGCGGCGAGCCTGGCCGATAGGGATATTGCTCCCGCAGCTTCTCGAACTGCGCGCGATCGAGTGTTTCCAAAATGCGCTGTTTGTTGACGGGATGCGTTCCGCGACTGAGATGTTCGAACGCGCTGGCGAAGAAATCGGTCGAAAGTAGCTTCTGGAGCTTGCGTGACAATTTCATTGCGGCCAACTAATGCTGCGCACTAAATGACGACTTTGCTGATCAGCGGTAACAGATGCAACAAGTGAAACGAATTCTTCTCCTTGGGAAAATGGACCGACATCTCCGAATGAGCCGAGGCGAAACGAAATGAAAAAGGTCCCGCTTTCCCGTGTTTTCGTGAACGACGAAGTGCGTGAGGCCGCCATGCGCGCGATCAATTCGGGCTGGTACATCCTCGGCGCGGAGTGCGAGGCATTCGAAGCTGAGCTGGCCGCCTTCGTCGGAACGAAAGAAGCGGTCCTTTGTTCGTCATGGACGACCGGCGCTTTGATGCTGCATCACGCCATGGGAGTTTGTCCCGGCGACGAAATCCTCGTTCCATCGCACACCGCGTTTCCATCAATTGAACCGATGATTCATCGGGGAGCGCGGCCGGTTTTCATCGATATCGACGAGACCTACTGCATCGATGTCGATCTTCTCGAGGCATCAATGAGTGAGCGCACGGTCGGAATCATTCCAGTCCATCTTTACGGGCATCCCGCGAACATGGACGGAATTTTTCTGGCCGCGAAGAAACACGGGCTTTGGGTGGTCGAAGATTGCGCCCAGGCTTTTGGCGCGGAGTATCGCGGCCGACGCGTCGGTTCGATCGGAGGCGCCGGCGTGTTTTCGTTTTATCCGTCGAAAAATCTCACCGTCATGGGCGATGGCGGCTGTATCACCACCAACGATTCCGTTCTCGCAGGCAAACTGCGAATGCTGCGCAATCACGGCGAGAAATCAAAGTACGTGCACGACTTCGTTGGCTACAATTTTCGTTTCAATGAAATTCAAGCGGCGATCGGTCGGGTCGAGCTGCGTAACGTCGAGAAGTTGAACGAGCACCGGCGAGACGTTGCGGCGCGTTACAACGATCGGTTGGAGGGCGTCGTCCAAATTCCAACCGAGCGGCCATGGGCCCGTGCCGTTTATCATATGTACGTCATCCGGACCGAGCGGCGCGACGCACTGGCGCAATTCTTGACAGAGAAAGGGATCGTAACCGGAATTCATTATCCGGTGCCGAACCATCAGCAGCCAGCCATCATCAAATCGTGTTCCGACCTGCCGCGCTTGCCGAAGACGGAAGAAGTCGTGACTCAAATTCTTTCGCTCCCGATTTACGGCGATCTGCCGATGGAAGATGTCGATTACGTTTGCGACGCTATCCTGGAATTTTTCGGCAAGTTCACCACGGCGAATCCGTCCGGTGGCGGAAAATGATAATGCCGGAACTGAACAGTTAAATTACCTATGAATCTTCTATCCTCTATTGCCACGACGTGGTTCGGCCACGAACATCGTTTTCTTGGCCTCGACTGGAATTATCTCGTGATTCTCGGCTTGATCGGGACCGCCACCTTCTCGATGCGTTTTCTCGTCCAATGGTGGGCGTCGGAACGACAGGGTGAAAGCGTGATCCCAGTGTCGTTCTGGTACTGGAGTATCGCCGGCA
>CATPAT010000027.1 GCA_955652155.1 uncultured Chthoniobacterales bacterium
TCACACCCCTGGGCGACGAACGCGAAGAAATCGAATGACCTCGCACAAAGGACACAACGGACACTAATTATCGCAAGACTTCGTGACCTTCGTGGCCTTCGTGTGAAATAATGAACGGAATGCGGGCGCCGCTTTTTCTCAATGAAGAACAAGTGCGGAAGCATTTGCGGATGGAGGAGTGGATTCCGGCGATGGAGAAGGCGCTGATCGATTTCTCCGCCCGCAAGGTGACGCAGCCAGTGCGCTCCGTCATCACCGTCGATCCGCCTGGCGGGTTTTTTGGAATGATGCCGGCGCTAACTCCCGAAGGGCTCGGACTCAAAATTGTGACGTTCTATCCGAAGAACGTGGAACACGGTTTGCCGACGCATATGGCGACGATCTTTCTTGTTGATCCAGAAACAGGCGCGCCGCTCGCGGTGATGGACGGACGATTGATTACCGAAATGCGCACTGCGGCAGTGTCCGCAGCTGCGACAAAGTTACTTGCGCCGCGCGATGCGAGCATTCTCGCTATTCTCGGCAGCGGCGTGCAAGCACGCAGTCACGTGGAAGCTTTGCGACTCGTTAGGCAATTCGAGGAGATTCGGGTGTGGAGTCCGACGACGTCGCATGCCGAGCGATTCGCGAAAGAGGTCGGCGCGAAGGCGATGTCGGCGGAAGACGCCGTGCGCGATGCGGACGTTGTGGTGACGGCGACAAACTCGAAAACAGCAGCGTTAAAAGGTTCGTGGCTTAAGGCCGGATGTCACGTCAATGCTATCGGCGCGTGTCGCCCCGACTGGCGCGAACTTGACGACGATGCGATACGCAACGTCGTGTTCGTCGATTCGCGCGAAGGCGCAATGAAAGAATCCGGTGACGTCATTCTTTCCGGCGCGAAGATTTACGCCGAGCTCGGCGAAGCGCTCGCCGGCAAAGTTCCGCCGCGCGCAAACGAAACCACGATTTTCAAATCGCTCGGCATGGCGGTCGAAGATATTGCCGCGGCAATGCTCGTATATCGTTCAGCGACGGCAACTTTGTAAACGTCGTCCAGTTCGGCGAAGAATTTACACGGTTCACTGAGATTTTAGCCGCTCCAAAGCTGCTGCAGAATCAAGGCCGATTCGACGCAACAGATCAGCGAAACGCGGATCCGAACGAAGCGGACGAAATTCCGGATCGAACAGAAAAGTGTACATTGGGTATGAATGCTCCTCGAAGGCACGTTCCAGCCAGCGAAATGCTTCGTCTTTGTTGCCGAGCGCAACATAGACTGCGGCAATCGAATCTGCAGGGAAGTATTGGGTCCGAGCTTTCGCCAGAAGTTGATCAAGAATTCGCTGAGCATCAGCAGGCCGGCCCATCCGCGCGTAAGTGATTGCCATGCCACTACTGGGAAAGTGGGTTACCTCTTGAGCTTTCTCGTAAAGCGCCAGGGCTTCCTCGAACTTTCCCTTCGCCGAATAAGCTCCGGCTAAAGGAGGGGTTAAATACTGAAAGTTAACATCGAGTTGTTGCGTACGCTGCCCCTCGGCAATGGCCTCATCTTTCCGGTCGGTCGCCAGATATCTACCGACGGCAAAGTAGCTGATAGCCGGCGAAAGCGGATCCAGCTCCTTAGCTTTCTGTATCTGGTTTACTGCCTCCTCTAGCTTGCCCTGCGCAGAGTAGAAGAGCGACATAATCAAATGAGCGGTCGCTGACTTAGCATCGAGTTCCAAGGCACGCTTCAGCTCCACTTCCTCGCCGGACAAATTGCGGTCCAGTATTCGTTTTGTCTCGCCGAGGTAGCAATGCGCCTCCGCATCGCGTTCGTCCAGGGCGAGCGCTTTTGATGCCGCTTCCATCATTTTCGGATAAGCCTCGAGTGGTTTTGCATAGACGTCCGCCAACCAATACCATGCCTTGGCGATACCCGTCCAAGCACGCGGGAAGTTTGCATCTTTATCCAGTGCGCGTTGGAAAAGGCTGAGACTTTTCCGCACGCTTTCCTCGTCGCTCTTGTTCGAGAAATACAGACCCTGTAGATAAAAATCGTACGCTTCGGTATTCTGACGTGGCCGCGCAGTCAGCCCGACCGCGAGCTTGATCTTGAGCGCGTCCACAAGGGAGCGCGTAATTTCATCCTGGACGGCAAACACTCCTTGCAATTCGCGTTCGAATGTGTCCGACCAAATATCGAAGCCATCACGCGCATCGATCAACTGCGCCGTAATCCGAATGCGATTGCCTTCACGCCGCAGACTACCTTCAAGAATGTTACGCACGTTCAGTTTTTGCGCAATCTCGCTCACGTGAGCGTTCTTTCCCTTGAACGAGAATGACGAAGTGCGTGCGACGACTCGCAATCCCTCCACCTTCGCGAGCGCATCAAGAATCTCTTCGCTAATGCCGTCGCAAAAATATTCCTGATCCTTTGCCTGGCTCAGGTCAACGAAAGGCAAAACCGCGATGCTTTTGTCGGCAGCGGGAGTTTCCCTCGTGGGGGCGGGGGACGTCAGCGTCTGCGCGCTCGGCAAATGTCCGCGCTGATGCAACAGCGTAATCACCGCAATAACCGCCAACAGACAGGCCAATAACAGCGTTGCAATCTTGATCAAACGCGGCCATCCAACTCGCGTAGGCGTCTCGGCTGGTTGTCGGGATGCGCGCTTCAGTTTTTCCGGGACTTCCGGGTTACCGAGTTCGTCAGTGTAGAAGTTAACCAGGAAAATCTTGCGACCGTGTTTCACCTCGCACTCACCCAGATCGTGCAGATATGGATTCCAGCGCGGATACGGCGCGAGGTCATCCGCTACATGCTTTGACAGGAGGATGTGTCCCGCATCGCCGCAATCCATCACTCGCTGCGCGATGTCGATTCCGGCACCGGCGACGTTTGCCGGCTCGCTAACATCGGTGACATCGCTTACCGGCCCACTGTGGATTCCCATTCGCAAATGAATGGCGGGATGACTTCTAACTGCCCGGCTAATTTCGAGCGCACATCGCACAGGCGCCTCTGCAGTGTCGCGAGAAATCAGCGCCATTCCATCACCCGTGGGGATTGGGACCAGCATGCCGCTCGCGACCGAGGCGCGGAATTGCGTAGTGCTGCGCACGGTTTCGTTGAGCGCTTGCACTTGCTCGCGCTGCTCGGTGATCAGCAGCTTCGAATAACCGACGATGTCAATCAACAGAACGTGCCCGATCTCAAATTTCAAATCGGATGACGACTCGGCTGTCATGCCTTCACAAATGTTGTTGTCGATCCAAAATGGTTGCCCCAATTCGGAATTTCGAAAAACGGGAACACTTTCGTCGCGATCTGGATGAGCAGCCACCTCAAAATCGCATAAGCGACGGCGACTTTGTAAACGTTGCGCCGCTTCAGCTCAGCGAAGAAGTTCTTTGGATTCACTCTGCGCGCCTTGACGAAGCGCTCGTCACGGGCCGTACTCTACGTTGATGCGGGTGACCTGAAAAGCACGTTATCATCCAGGTCGCTCATCTCCAACTGCGAAATTTCAAATCGACAGCAATTGATTCGACACCGACTTTTTGCGAGCAAAACCTGTGTGCAATCGACAGACAGCATCACCACTTCACCCGCTCGCCGCGTGTCGCTTGGGGGCACTCGCGCTATCGGCTTAACCCAAGGAACTCATTGGCGTCGCCATCTCGCGGAAGTCGGCATGGGCGTCCGGCACATCCACTCACGACGCGGTTGCGCTTCACTACATGCATTACAATTTCTTCGGATTCACCAAACGTTGGAAGTCACACCAGTAATGGAAGCGGGAGTGACCGACCATATTGGGGACTTGGA
>CATPAT010000028.1 GCA_955652155.1 uncultured Chthoniobacterales bacterium
CCTACAGCGACAAAGCAGCCACCGGGCACCGACCGGAAGCCCCGCGCGTTGTTCCGTGGTTCAAGGAAGCGTATCAAGGCCCGGCTATTTCCACGTGCAAAGATCGATGGATCGCAATCCGCAAAGGCAATCGAACGGTCTATGCGCAATGGGAAGACGCAGGACCGTTCCGCACCGATCATTGGCAATATGTTTTCGGCAACGAACGCCCCAAACCTAATCTCAACAAGGGCGCCGGTCTCGACGTCTCGCCCGCAGTGCGCGATTACCTCGGATTAAACGAAACGGACGTGACCGATTGGAAGTTTGTGGACTTTAGGGAAGTGCCGCGCGGTCCGTGGTCAACCTTGGGAGAAAACAACACTTTCGTGGTTAACGAACGTAAGAGAGACAGGAAATTGACAGAGGCGCCAAAATCAAGCAGTTCTGCCGTTGCACACTGAACGCCACGCATCTCCGCATAGGAAACGATTGCAAGGTAATGGAGAATCGGCCCTCGGCTGGACTCTTTTGTTGCGCGGTCCTTATTTCATTCGGCGTTAGCCTTGCAGCTGAAATCGGCGCGGGCGCTGAAAACGGCAAGCTGCTCACCGGCAAGGCAGCGATGGGCGATTGGACGAGCGATGCGCCTGGAGTGCGGCGCAAAATCACGGTCGAAGATTTGCCCGCGCCTGGCTCAAATCTTCTGGCAATTAATCCACCGCATGTCGTCGAGCGTCCAGCGGACGCACAGCTTCGGGCGCCGCCCGGCTTTAAGATCGACATGTACGCCAGCGAGTTTCGCGATCCTCGATTTCTGCTCACTGCGCCAAATGGAGACATCTTCGTTATCGAGAGTCACGCCAATCAGATCAAAGTGCTGCGCGATACAAAAAACACCGGCAAACCGGACGTCACCGAGATATTTGCGGAACGCGATGTGAACAAACCATTCGGAATCGCGTTTTATCCGCCCGGTAACGATCCCCAATTTTTATATGTGGCGAATACTGACGGCGTAATCCGTTTTCCCTACCGTAATGGCGACCTCAAAGCGCACGCTCCAGCCGAGAAATTAGCGCGCACCTTTCCGGCGGCGCGGCGGCTTTACGTAGTGGAGGACACTGGACACGTGACATGGTTTTCTCGCCCGACGGCAAGAAAATGTATGTCTCAATCGGCTCGCGCTCGAACGATTCCGACGATGCGGCGGAAGCAGATCGCGCGCGCATCTTCGAATTCAATCCCGATGGCAGCGGACAAAAAGTTTATGCTTGGGGAATTCGAAACGCTGTCGGGATCGCGTTTCGTCCGGGCAGCGACGAACTCTGGATGAGCACAAACGAGCGGGACGAACTCGGCGACGACTTGCCGCCCGATTACGTCAGCAGCGTAAAGCCGGGCGGATTTTATGGCTGGCCCTGGTTTTACATCGGCAACCATGTTGATCCGCACCACAAGGGAAAACACCCCGAGTTTGCTGATAAAGTGATCGTGCCCGACGTGCTCGTGCATCACATTCGGCGACACTCAATTTGTGTTTTTACACGGGCGACAAATTTCCCGCCGAATACAAAGGCGATATCTTCGCCGCTTTTCACGGTTCGTGGAACCGGAAGAAACGCACGGGTTACAAAATCGTGCGCGTGCCATTTGATCACTCCAACGGGAAAGCACTCGGCGAGTATGAAGACTTTATTACCGGCTTCGTCGCGCCGGAAGGAAATGTTTGGGGCCGGCCGGTCGGAATCACGGTCGCAAAAGATGGCAGCCTCCTTTTCAGCGAAGACGGAAACGGCACGATCTGGCGGGTAACCTACGGGAGATAAACTAGCTCGACCTCATCGCGCGGAGAGAGACAGAGAGAGCATGAAAAGGGGATTGCTGCGGGCTGTGTTACGCATAATCTGCGAAGCGCAGCATGAAGATCGGTTTTGCTCAGATTAACCCAATCGTCGGAGATTTGAGCGGCAATTTTGAGAAAATCGTGCGCGCTTACGAGCGGCTCGCTGCCGCCGGGGCGGAACTGGTTCTGACACCGGAGCTGGCCATCACGGGGTATCCGCCGCAGGATTTGGTTTTTAAATCCCGTTTTGTTCCGGAGAACCTTGCGATTCTCGAACAGCTTCATTCTCGCGTGGGAAGCGCAGCCTTGCTGGTCGGTTTCGTTGACCGCAATGAAGGACGGGGCCAACCCTTTCATAATGCCGCCGCTTTACTCGAAGCGGGCAAACCGATTCGTAAGGCACACAAGTCGCTTTTACCGAGTTACGATGTTTTCGATGAAGATCGCTATTTCGAACCGGCCGGCCACGTCGAACCATTCGATCTGCGCGGCAAAAAACTTGGCGTGACGCTTTGTGAAGATATTTGGACGGAGCATTATCTGCCGCGGCCACTTTATGATGTCGAACCGGTGCACCGTCTGATCGAGCAGGGCGCGGAGACCATCGTCAACTTAAGCGCGTCACCGTTTACTTTGCATAAGCCAGCGATCCGCCGCGAAATGGTCGGTGCGCTTGCCCGCGCCCATCGGCGGCCGATTTGCTATTGCAACGCGGTCGGGGGCAACGATCAGCTTGTCTTTGATGGAAATTCAATCGCGGTGAATGCGTCCGGCGAGTTGATCGCACAGTTGCCGGGCTTCCGGGAAGAGGAGGCGATCGTCGACACAGATGCCGCTTCCGTGATTGAATTTCGCGAAGGCAAAACACCGGAGGAACTTTTTGCGGCGCTGTCGTTGGGCCTGCGCGATTATTTGCGAAAGTGCAACTTCAAATCGGCTGTGCTTGGTCTGAGTGGCGGGGTTGATTCCGCGGTGGTCGCGGCGATCGCGGTGGACGCGCTCGGAGCGGAGAACGTGGTCGGAGTTTCCATGCCGAGTCCGTATTCCTCGCGCGGCAGTATTGACGATGCGCTTGCGCTCGCGCGCAATCTTGGGATAAAATGTCTCGAGATTCCGATCACAAATGCC
>CATPAT010000029.1 GCA_955652155.1 uncultured Chthoniobacterales bacterium
GAAGGAGCGTGCTTTTCCCGCAACCGCTTCCGCCCATGATCACGAGTGTCTCGCCGCGGCGAACATTGAAAGAAATGTCGTTGATCACCGTGCGATCTCCGAATTTCCGGACAAGATCGGTAACTTCGATGACCGGTGAGTCGGTGGGCGCTGTCATGAGAACAATGACGAATGACGAATGCAGAATGACGAAAACAATGTCGAAGCTCGAATGACGAAGCTCATGCCTTGCTCCTCCAGATCTTCGAGAAAATTAGATGTAGTTCTCGCGCCTCTCTCCAGAGCTTGCAAGCTTCGGGCTTGAGGACGGGGACTGCCCGAACAATCATTCGTAGGAAGTGTTTTGTTTCGCGCGCTTCCTTTTTGCAGGTACCGATATTCTTGAGAAATTCTTTCTTCGATACCGCATCATCGGCTTCGACATAGTTCGCGCCAACGCTGGTCGCCGCTCCGACAAGTTGGCCAATCAATCGATTAGTGACGGCGTGTTGCGGGATTGTCTTCGCGAAATCGATTACCGCTTCACCAAATCGTGCCGTGCGTTCCTCCAAATCGTAAACACGCTTTGTTCCCGGTTCTTCGCGAACCGACGGCATTTCGCCATCGTCCCAGAATGAATCCGTCATGGAGAGCTCTCGGTCTTCGGATTTCGTCATTCCTTTGTCATTCGTCATTCGAGCTTCATCATTCTCTTTCATGCTCCAAAGAAAAAGATTCCGGTGAGGATCGCGTTCGTAACGAGCATTGCGAGCAACGCCTGCACGACCGACGAGGTAGTGGCTTGTCCGACGCCTTCCGCGCCGCCTTCGACGTGCAGTCCGGCGTTGCACGCGATCGTGATCACGATCCAGGCAAAGACCCCACTTTTGATCATTCCTGAATACAAATCCCAGGTGTCAGCGCTTTCGAGTGCACGCATGATGTAGCCGGCGGTGTTGAAATTAAGCGCGAATCGGCACACCGCCCAGCCTCCAAGCACGCCGATGTAGTTTCCGAAAATCGTCAACGCCGGCAGCATGACAAGCATGGCGAGGAAGCGGGGCACGACCAGATATCGAACCGGGTTGATTGCCATTACTTCCAACGCCTCGATTTCCTCCGAGACTTTCATCGTTCCAAGTTCCGCGGCGACGGCGGAACCGCTCCGACCAATCACTATGACCGCGATTAGAACCGGGCCCATCTCGCGTAAGATAGACAACATCACGAGATCGGGAACATAAATTTCGGCGCCCATTTGCTGAAGTGAGTGCGCGGCCTGCATCGCGAGCGTCACGCCGATGCTGAAAGCCGTCAACGCGACCATCGACGTTGCGCGCACACCGATGAAAACCATTTGCCGAAAAATTTGGGAGACACTAAAAAACTGGCCGGTAAAAGGCGCGACGAACACCCAGTAAAGCAAACTCAGATTCAGGCGCAGATAATTTTTTAACATCCGGGCGGGCCAGAATGACAAGGCGTGCGGAATGACGAAAGCCGAAAATCCGAGCTCTGCACAACGAGTCTTCGACCGAATCGCCTCTTAACAGAATTAGATCAGCCCGCGTTTGCGAAAGTCGCCGATGTTGCCGCCGCTGGAGCGCTCGATCATGTCGATGGTAAATTTTAGCAGGCAAACCTCCCAGGCTTCGTCGACGCCTTGGATGATGGCGCTGAGCGGTTCGTCGCGATGCTGAACATGCGACTTCGTTTTCTCAATCACCGATTCGATAGGGTCGCGAAACATCTTTTCAGTCACTTCGGTCTTCCGAAACTGAAATCCATAGCGGAGCACGGCAATGTTGTGCGCGTGCTCGCGCAACTGATCGACATAGCGCTGCGCTTTCTCGCCAAACCCTTCGAGCAACAGCCGACTGAAATGTTCGGGCGTCAGAATCTGGGGACGGTCGGCGTGAATTTTTCCATCGCGGACCCGGACTTCGTTAACGCGGTCCATCAGCTCCGAGATCAGATAAAAACGAAAGCTGGTCGTGCCGAAGGTGGCGATCTTCTGCTCGGGCGCGAGGATCACCTGGGTGTTTTCGATCGCGTACTGGAAATCGTCTTCCTTCATTGTTCGACGGCCTAATCTAGGGAGGCGCGCGGTTCTTTCAATCGAGCGCCGAAGCTTCGAGGGCGCAGGTCGCGATCGCGCGAACGCGGCTGGAGCGCCAGCGCAGGACGGCCTCGCCGGTGAAAAGGGCGAGGGCGAGCCAGATCAAAACGAATGTGACCAAGTATCCACGCGTAAATGGTTCATGATAAAGGAATACGCCGAGAAAGAACGAACCGATCGGAGAAAGATACTGGAGGAAGCCGATGGTAATGAGGCGAAGATGTCGGGTGGCGTAGCCGAACCAGAAGAGCGGAACGGCGGTCACGACCCCGGTGCTGATGAGCAACATCGACAACGGCCAGCCGGCACGGGCAAACATGAGCGTGCCCGATCGCTGAAGATACACGAGAAAAACCAGAGCGAATGGAACGAGCAGGATCGTTTCGATGAACAAACCGGGAATGGCGGCGGTGCCCGATTGTTTTCGGAGCAATCCGTAAAGGCCGAAGGTGATGCAGAGCAATACTGCGATCCAGGGGAAGCGGCCATAACCGAACGTGAGATTCAAAACTCCGAGCGCGGCGAGCAAGACCGACGCGAACTGCAACTTCGTGAGACGTTCGCGCAGAAAGACTGCGCCGAAGAGAACGTTCATCAGCGGGGTCATGAAATAACCCAGAGCGGTTTCGACGACGCGGCCGGTGTTCACCGCGTAAATGAACAGAAACCAATTCGAGGCGATGGCCAGACCGCCGGTCAGACAATAAATTCGCGCACGAGGCGAACGCGCGTCGGCGATTAGTTCAGGCCAGCGCCGCTGCCAACTCAGCACGATTGAGAGAAAGATTGTGGTCCAGACAAATCGATGCGCGAGAATTTCGGTGGCCGGAACAGCGGCGAGAAGTTTCCAGTAAATCGGAATAAAACCCCAGGTGGTGAAGGCGGCGATTCCGGCAATGAGACCGTACGTTTCCTGCGACTCGGCGGAATTCTTTCGCAACATGGGCATTGCGCTGTTCTATTTCACGGAAGGGACATGCGAGCAAGGTGGATCGGCCGATCCGCGGGCGATGCCGATTCAACTCGGCTTCGCCGACATTTTTAACATCGAGGTCCGAGCCGGACTGGCTTTACTGCTCGATCCACCCAGGTGGGCCGTTACTTTGCCGCGACCTGCGTCACGAGCGAGAGAAATGCAGCGTAACCCTCATGCTCCATGCTGTCGGTCGGGACAAAGCGCAACGCCGCCGAATTGACCGCGTAGCGCTGTCCGGTTGGCGATGTTGAATCGACAACCAGATGTCCAAGATGCGCATCGCTGTGCTTGGCTCGCACTTCGATGCGATGCATGTCGTAAGAATTATCGTCCTTTTCGACGATTGAATCTTTCGAAATCGGTTTTGAAAAAGTCGGACGCCCGGTCCCACCGTCGAACTTGTCGACCGAACAAAAGAGCGGTTCACCACTGATGACGTCGACGTAGATCCCAGGTCGCACGTTGTTCCAATACTCGTTTTGAAATGCCGTTTCGGTGCCGTTCTCGCGGGTGACATGATATTGGTCCGGTTTCAGGCGCGATCGCAGATCAGAATTGCTCGGGACGGGCCGATTGGGATCAAACCCGGTTTCGCTGGTCAGAGCATGCGACGCGAAAACCAGATAAAGGACTCCCGCAATTAAAGCCACAGCGACGCCGCATCCGATGCACATGCTAACTCGCGACGTGTCGTCGCCGGTGATTCGAGTGCTGTTCATCTGGTCGCCTCGCCTCATCAGTGAAGCAAAAAAGAGAGACTTACGTCACTCTCTTTTTTCGAATGGGTGAAGATATTCCGCGTAGCCTTCGGCTTCCATTTTTTCCACCGGGACAAAACGCATCGCGGCGGAGTTGACGGCATAGCGCTCGCCGGTCGGTGAGGCGGGGTCTTTGAAGAGATGGCCGAGGTGCGAATTGCTTAACTTGGAGCGGACTTCCGTCCGCTGCATATCATGAGAAGCGTCGGCTTGCTGAAAGACGGAATCCGGCGAGATCGGTTTGGTAAATGTTGGTCGTCCGGTTCCGCCATCGAATTTGTCGAGCGAGCTAAAGAGCGGATCGTTGGTGATAACATCGACGTAGATGCCGGGACGATTGTTGTCCCAATATTCGTTTCGAAAAGCGGTCTCGGTTTCGTTTTGCCGGGTGACGCGATACTGGTCCTCGCTCAATTTTGATTTCAGAACCGAATCGCTCGGAACTGCTTTGAGATAATTGTAATTGCCGGCCTTCTTTTTCTCCGCCTGAGTGCTGCTGTAATGAATAAACCCGGCCATGACTCCAATGGCCGCGAGCAGCCCGAGCCATAAGCTCAAATGCGCTGAGCGCTTCGAAGGATGATGGATCCGATTCATGCTAAAATTTCGCTGATTCGACTGGGAGTCCTTAAGATTTGACGAGCCGAAGCCCGCCAATCATCAAACTTTCTTAAGTGAATCGCAGCCGAACCCAAAGATGGTCTGACCGAAATGGTCAGCCGCAGCAATTATTTCTTTTCGTTTTCGAAGAGCGGCAAATATTGGCCGTAGCCTTCTTCTTTGAGTTTTTCGACCGGAATGAAACGCAACGCGGCTGAGTTAATGCAATAGCGCTGGCCGCCTTTATCACTCGGACCGTCGTCAAAAATGTGACCCAGATGCGAGTCGCTCTTGCTGCTGCGGACTTCGGTCCGTTCCATGCCGAGCGTGCGATCCGATTTTTGAGCGACGTTCTTGTTGTCGATCGGTTTGGTAAAGCTGGGCCAGCCAGAGCCGCTGTCGAATTTATCGAGCGACGTAAACAACGGCTCTCCGCTGACAACATCGACATAAATTCCGGCGCGATGATTGTCCCAATACTCATTTCGAAACGGCGGTTCGGTGCCGCATTGCTGGGTCACGTGATATTGCTCCGGCGTGAGCTTCTTTTTCAGCTCCTCGGAAGGCGGCTTGGTCGAAGTTTGATTGGTGGATGATGGAGTTGTCATA
>CATPAT010000030.1 GCA_955652155.1 uncultured Chthoniobacterales bacterium
TCACGTGAAACTTCCGCCGCCAAGTTCGGTCCGGAGAGAACCGCGATCGTCTGGTGGGGAAAAATTTCCGCCAAGATTTCGCTCATCCGCTTTCCGGTTCCGTGCTCGATGCCTTTAATGCAACTAAGCAAGACGGCGTTGGAATTAATCTTAACTTCAGCGAGTCGACCCGCGGTTTCTCGCAACGCGGTCGATGGCGTAACGAAAACAATCAGATCAGCATCGGCACAAGAATGGAGATCGCTCGTTAGGCCAATCGCTTCGGGAAGATTTACCCCCGGAAGATAAGTGCTGTTTTCGCGCGATGCTCGCAGTTCCTCAACTCGAGACGGATCATTTCCACATAGCAAAATCGCTCGGCCTTGCCTTGCCCAAATGACCGACAACGCCGTTCCCCAGCCGCCGGCTCCAATCACTGCAATTCTCTCTCGTTTCACTTTCGAGCGAAGCGCGGTTCGGTTCCTTTAAAAAGTCGGGACAAATTAGAACGATGTCGCAACACTATGATCGCCGCCAGACACATCGCAAAATATAGCAGGATCGGTGTCTGCAATTGCTTCAGAAACAGCATGGTTGCGATTGTAACAGGAAGAGCGATCGCGGCGGCGATCGAAGCCAGCGATACATACCGCGTAACTTGAAACATCACAATCCAAACGAGGCAGACAACGGTTGCGGCCACCCAATTGAGTCCAAAGAGGCTGCCCAGAGATGTAGCTACCCCTTTCCCTCCCTTGAATCCGAGCCAAATCGGATAGCTGTGGCCAAGCACGGAAAAAATAGCGGCGACCGCACCGCAGAGATCGACAAACTTCGGAGTCAATTCAGCGGTCTTGGCGATCATCACTGCCACCACCACGGCAACCAGACCCTTTCCGAAGTCCACCACGAACACTGGATAGCCGAACCGCTTGCCCAATACGCGCGTCACGTTTGTTGCTCCGACATTCCCGCTGCCAACTTTGCGCACGTCAATCCCGCGGATGCGACCCGCTAGGTAACCAGTTGGAATCGAGCCGAGGAAATAAGCGAGTAACGCGACAGTGGCAAAGGTGAACACGTGTTGTTAGATGCCAGTCTATACTCGAATTAAGGAGAAAGATTTGTTATCTAACTTGTTCTTAGTTAGCCAAATAGACAAAATTGATATATCAGCTGGAGTCACACCACTAATCCGGGCGGCTTGGCCCACAGTAAGCGGGCGGACCTTCGAAAGTTTCTGTCGCGTCTCCGAGCTTAGCCCCGCAATGCTCGCGAAGTTAAATCCGTCAGGGATTCTTTGAAGATTCTTCTTCGATAGCTCCTTATTGTGTTGCGCCTGGCGGGCGGTGTACCCCTCATATTTGATGTCAGTTTCAAACAGCTCCCAGATATTTTCTGGAGCTATCGAGCGGACCTCGGACGGCAGATCGGCGTAGGTGAAGCCGGGGCGTTTTAGAAGCTGAGAGATCGGAACGCCGCCGCTCCGTGTATTATTCACAATGGTGCGACATTCTTTCAGCAGCGATGTTTTTGCCTCGAAGGCAGCCAATCGTCCTAGCGTAACCAATCCCAAGTCGAAGCCCTTTGCCGTGAGACGCTGATCCGCGTTGTCGTGTCGAAGCTGGAGGCGGTCTTCCGCGCGACTCGTAAACATGCGATACGGCTCCTCGGTTCCCTTCGTTACCAGGTCGTCGATAAGAACACCGATGTAGGCCTCATTTCGCCCGAGCACGAACGCCGGCCGATTTT
Source organism: uncultured Chthoniobacterales bacterium (assembly GCA_955652155.1). Lineage (GTDB taxonomy): Bacteria > Verrucomicrobiota > Verrucomicrobiia > Chthoniobacterales > UBA10450 > AV40. The sequence goes on from CATPAT010000030.1 coordinate 1,732, forward strand.
GAACACTCAACGCGGCGTTAGCCCCAGCGATCAGTCCCTGAGCAGCGGCCTCCTCGTAACCGGAAGTACCGTTGACTTGCCCAGCAAAGTAAAGACGCCGGACCCGCTTGGTTTCGAGACTATGAAACAGCTGCGTCGGGGGGAAAAAATCGTACTCTACCGCATATCCCGGGCGCATTATTTCCGCATGTTCTAATGCCGAAACTGAACGGACAAACTCAAGCTGAACTTCGTACGGGAGGCTGGTGGAAATACCATTTACGTAGAATTCGTTGGTATGGCGACCCTCTGGTTCCAAGAATAACTGATGCGCCTCGCGGTCAGCAAACTTAACAACTTTGTCTTCGATTGAAGGGCAATAACGCGGCCCGGTCCCTTTAATTCGCCCAGCATAGAGCGGAGAACGATCAAGGTTGGCTCGAATTATCTCGTGGGTCCGAGCGTTGGTCTGCGTGATCCAACAAGGCATTTGTTCCACGTGGAACGGTGGTCCGCTGACGTCGTTCAACGTAAAAAGCTCACCCAGCACAGGCGACTCATCTTTAAAAAATGAAAATCGCGGTGGCGGCTCGTCGCCTGGCTGAACTTTGCAACGCGCAAAGTCTATCGACCGTGCGTTGATCCGGCAGGGAGTTCCGGTCTTAAATCTACCGCTTTCAAGTCCCAGTTGGCGAAGATTGTCACTCAGAGACGAGCTGGCGTCCGCCATTCGCCCGCCGGGCTTACTGGTCTCACCAATGTGAAGCAACCCACGCAAAAACGTCCCGGAAGTAATCACCACGCTTTGGCCATGGATCGTTAGACCAAGATCTGTTTCGACCCCAACTGCCACTTCGTTCTCGACCAAGATTTTGGAAACCGTGGCTTGTTTTAAATCCAAATTAGCAGCCCGCTCCAAAATGGCCTTCATCCGAAATTGGTAAGCTTTCTTGTCGCATTGGACGCGCGGTGCTCGGACGGACGGACCTTTTGAACTGTTAAGCATCCGAAACTGAATTCCCGTCGCATCCGCATTCAAGCCCATTGCTCCGCCAAGAGCGTCGATTTCACGGACAATCTGCCCTTTCGCCAAGCCGCCGATTGCGGGATTGCACGACATTTGGCCAATCGTATCGAGGTTTTGGGTCAGCATCAGAGTTCGACACCCCATGCGGGCAGACGCTAATGCCGCCTCGATTCCAGCGTGCCCACTTCCGACCACTATAACGTCGTACGTTTCAGTTAGTTTAAACATCGCGTGATCCCTCTAAGATTCCTTGCGATGGAAACGGTAACAATTCTGCCAAGTTAAACTCTTGTACTTCAATATTGCAGCGCCGTAAATCTTGCCCGCCTTGGTAGTCTAAGGCGACGCCGACCTGAAAACCGAAGTGGGGTGCATATGCCCGTAGTCGCGCTGCCGATGCCGCATCGATTAATTCGTTGTATAGTGTAACTAACACAGCATCAGCTATTTATAGTAGAATATGTCGTTCCAGTCGAAGTGTTTTCTTCGACCGGCGCTGAGAGATCGTGCGATTCTCGCACGGCGTTCAAGGCGACCCGAGTCAAAAAAATAAATAAAAGTGCAGTGACTACAAAAGCGCCCCCCCACATCCAGTACTCCACCACGCGCGGATGGGTTCTCCCAAGCGCCAGGTTGAGGCCGAATTGCCCCAACGTGCCCAGATACGTGTAAAGGAATAGACCGGGTGCGCGGCCGACGGTGGTCCAGAACATGTACGGA
>CATPAT010000031.1 GCA_955652155.1 uncultured Chthoniobacterales bacterium
GAAAGGTGACGAACCAGTGCAAGCGGCGAAAACGATGAAGCCGTTTCGCGAAGCGTTATTACGCGATTATGCCATCACCCAGCCGACGCCAAAGTTTCTGAAAGCGATTGCTCAACGCGCGTCCGCCGCGCCGATGCTGACGGAATTGCTGCACCCGGATCGCAAACACGATCTCGAAAATTATCTTTGGGGCGCCGAAGTGATCGATTTCTTGCTCGAGCATCCATCGGTAAAATTCACGCCGGAGGAATTCGTCGCCCTGCTCACCAAATTGCAGCCTCGCCTCTATTCGGTGGCGTCGAGCCTGCGCGTTTTTCCCGATCAAGTGCACCTGATTGTCGATGTTGTGCAATATGAAAGCCGCGGCCGCGTTCGAAAAGGCGTCGCTTCAACGTTTCTGGCCGAACGCGCGGACAAAATTCCGGTGCCGGTTTATCCCAGCTTGGCAAAACATTTTCACATGCCGGAAGACCAGAACCTTCCGCTGATCATGATTGGACCCGGTACCGGGATCGCGCCGTTCCGAGCGTTTTTGCAGGAGCGACGAGCTATTAGCGCAAAAGGAAAAAACTGGCTCTTTTATGGGGCGCAACGCCAGAAGTGCGATTACGCCTATAAGGAAGACTGGAAAGTTTTCACCCGCGACGGCCTTTTGACGCGACTCGATTGCGCGTGGTCGCGCGATCAAGCGCATAAAATTTACGTCCAGCACAAGATGCTCGAAAACGCCGCCGAAATCTGGAATTGGATCGACGGCGAAGGCGCCCAGTTTTTTGTTTGCGGTGACGCGCGACGAATGGCGAAAGATGTCGATGCTGCGCTGCGCAAAATCATCCAGGAACAAGGCGGCAAGTCGGTGGACGAAGCGAACGCCTACGTCGAGAAGCTTAAGAACGACAAACGCTACAAGCGCGACGTGTATTGAGAATGCCGAATTTCGAATGACGAAAGGCACGCGAAGGGCGCGGGCTTTGTTTCGTGTTTCGTCATTGATTCGTCATTCGGCATTTGTCATTCGTCATTACATGAAGCTTCTGGCCTGCGGTGTGTTCCTGCTCGTCGCAGGAATAGCCAACGCCGCTCTCGAGAAATATTCTTCTCTCGTCGTTGCCGACAAGGATCCTGGCGAACGCGCACCATCAAACGCGGTCCGTGTCACTTATCTTGGCGTTAATGGCTTTCAGTTTGAAACGGGCGGGCACGTTCTGCTGGTCGATCCCTACTTCACACGAGTCGGACTTTGGTCGGCGGCATTGAACCAGCGAATCGAGTCAAATCCCGATCGCGTAAATGAAGGTTTGAAACAGGTTCGTCCTCGCGCAGACGCGCTCCTCGTCACGCACGCGCATTTTGATCATCTGCTGGACGCTCCCGAAATCATGCGTCGTACCCATGCGCAAATCGCCGCCGGACCAACCGCGATTCGACTGGTCGAGTCCTTCGGAATTTCGCCTAACAAATGTCAGATCGTAGAACAAGGGAGCATCCGCAAAGTGGGGCCGTGGACGATTCGTGCTTTTGCGGCACAACACGACCGGCTTTTCGGAAAAGTTCCATTCGAGTGCAACAGTCGCCCCTCACCTCAATCCTCTCCCTCAGGGAGACGCGGACGCGGAGCGCTTGGTAAGAGTGAAAGCGCATCGCAACCAGTAAAAGTTTCGGATTGGTGTGTGGGTGAGCCGTTTGCGTTTGTGAAGGAAGCCGCCGGAAAGCGAATTTATATCGATTCTGGCGGCGTTCCCGGTGTGTCGCCGGACCGGCGGATAAGAGGTGTCGATCTCGCAATTCTTGGAATGGCGCTACCAGACAGCCGCCAAAGGTTCGCAGAAGCTGTTAATCAATTACGGCCCCGTTTTGTATTGCCAAGTCATCAGGACGACATGTTCGCGCCGGTAAGTCGCGGATTCACGTTCGGAAAAATGACAAACTTTCCGGAGCTGGTGCGCGAATCGAAAAGAAAGGATTTGCCCGGGCGTTTGATTCTTCTCGATTATTATCGGCCATGGACGCTGCGTTGAAGCGACACCCACTGCTGGTCACTGCGTTGGCGCCGCTCGTCCCGCACCTGCTCGGGAGCGCGTTCAACATTTGGTACAACGTGACCGTCGTCGATCCGCTGCTGATCGCGGCGGGTTTGAAGCAACGCTTCATCGACACGGTGATCGTTTGGAATCCGATTGCGTATCTCGCGGCGGTCGCCATTTGGACATATCTCATTCTTTCGCTGCGACCGGCGTTTCAACGGTTGCGCCGTGCCGAGAATGTTCCCGCCGACCAACTCAACCGGGATCGTCGGCGACTGGTTCATCTCCCATGGTATGGCGCGGCGATTTCCGGCGCGTCCTGGCTCCTGGGAGCGATTGCCTTTTTGGTTTCATTGGCGATGACCGGCCGGCCGATGAGCGCACAATTATTCTGGCATCTGCCGATTTCGTTCGGGATTTCGGGATTTATTGCCACGACGCAGGGCTTTTTTGTGATCGAGTGGGCCACCCAATGGGGGCTGTTTCCCCTCTTCTTTCGCGATACTCGTCCCGACCGCTTGAAGGGGATCCATCCGATCTCGCTGCGAATGCGCGGATTCATGTGGGCGGTCTCGGCCAGCATTTGTCCGATCGGATCGCTGCTGCTGTTGCTTTTTGCGCCACCGTCGCCCGGAACCAATCCACAATTGTTCGGCGTCTTTGTCGGCGTGATCGGCGCAGCGTTCGCATTGCTTTCCGCGCTCTTGATTGGCCGTTCAGTTGCAGAACCGGTCGATGAATTGCGCGAGGCAGCCCAAGCGGTGACGCAGGGCCGGCTCGACGTGCGGGTCCCGTTGCGACGGGCCGACGAATTCGGCGCGCTGATCGGTGAGTTCAACCTGATGGTGACGGGATTGCGCGAAAAAGAACAACTGCGACGAACGTTCGGCGCGCACGTTGGACGGAAGGCAGCCGAGGAAATATTGACGCGCGATCCGGGACTCGGCGGAACGGAACAAGAAATCACGGTGATGTTTGTCGATATTCGCTCCTTTACGGCGCGTTCCGCGCATTTGTCGCCGACGCAAGCCGTCGGCTTATTGAATGAATTCCTGCGCGCGATGGTGGAAGCGGTGGAAGGCGAGCATGGCGGAATGATCAACAAATTCCTGGGTGACGGCTTCATGGCGCTTTTCGGAATTGGCAGCGACAGTCGCGATCACGCGGATAAAGCGTTTGCGGCAGCATGCTCAATTCAGCGCACGATGGAGCGGTTGAATGCGGAACGCGCCGCGCGCGGCGAGGATTCAATTCAGATCGGCATCGGCATCAATACCGGGCCCGCCATTGTCGGCAGCATTGGTTCGCCCGAACGCATGGAATTTACGGTGATCGGCAATACCGTAAACGTGGCATCGCGCATCGA
>CATPAT010000032.1 GCA_955652155.1 uncultured Chthoniobacterales bacterium
AATGCCGAAGCTACGCGGCGATGAGTTTTATCTCAAAGCGAAAGAACTGCGCCCGTCACTGGCCGATCGGTTCATTTTCATCACCGGATTCGCGGCCGATCCGCACATCGCGCTGTTCTTCAACAAGCACGACGTGAAATACCTGGTGAAGCCGTTCTCCATCTCGGTGCTGATCAATTGCGTCAAGGAATTGCTCTCTTAAGTCCGAGCCAGACTGGCCATTAACAAACTACCGATGCGTGTTGACAATCTGAGCAAAGCGCCAGACTTCGTGAAAAGCATTGTAAAGGGGCGTGGGCGCAACGCGGATGACGTTCGGTTCGCGGAAATCGCATTTCACGCCGGCGGCCTGGAGTTTATTGAACAATTCTTTTGGATGCTCCTGCGCCAGGATCGACAATTGGCAGCCGCGCGCGTCTGTTTCGCGCGGCGTAATCACCCCAAATCGTTTCGCGCCCGCGCGGTCCAATAGAAATTCGAGATAGCCGGTTAGCCTGATTGACTTCGCGCGGAGCGCCTCCATTCCGCCGGCTTCATCGAAGATCGACAACGACGCGCGCAACGGCGCCATTGAAAAGATCGGCGGATTGCTGATCTGCCAAGCATCTGCTGAAGGGACCGGGATGAATTCGGGCTCGAGATGCAAACGAAAGCGCGTGTTCGGGTCGTTGCCAAACCAGCCGGCGAGACGCGGCAATTCGGTGTTGGTTGCGTGCCGCTCTTGTACGAACGCCCCCGCGACCGCACCGGGACCGGCGTTGAGATATTTGTAGGAACACCACACCGCGAAATCGACGTTCCAATCGTGCAACGCCAACGGCACGTTGCCGATCGCGTGCGCGAGATCGACACCGACGGTGATGCCATGTTTCTGCGCGGCCTTCGTGATCGTCCGGATGTCAAACAACTGGCCGGTGAAAAAATTCACGCCGGCAATCATAACCACGGCGAGCGTGTCGCGATTCTTTTCGATAAGATCGACAATGTCCTCGGTGCGCACGGTGAACTCGCCTTTGCGCGGGCGCGCGAGAATGAGCGCGTCCTTCGGGTCGAGTCCATGATGCACGATCTGCGTTTTGATCGCGTAGGTGTCGGAAGGAAACGCCGGATCCTCCATCAGAACTTTAAAGCGCGATTTCGTCGGCCGATAAAACGTCGCCATCATCAGATGCAGGTTCACCGTCAGACTGTTCATGCAAATCACTTCGACTGGCTTTGCGCCGATGAGCCGCGCGATCGGTTCGCGCAACGGCTCGTGATAAGTGTACCACGGTGTTTTCGCGTCGAGATGGGCGTCGACGCCGAGCTTCGCCCAATCATCCAACTCCTGATCGACAACTTGGCGGGCCGCTTTTGGCATCAGGCCTAACGAATTACCGGCGAAATAAATCAACGGTTTTCCGTCTTTGCCGAGCGGGAGATGAAATTTGTCGCGAAACGCGCGCAATGGATCCTCGGCATCGAGTTGCGTCGCGAATTCTTCGTCAGCGGAAAAAGTCATCGACATTTCACAATGAGTTTCGCCACAGATGAACACCGATCAAACACAGATAAAAATAACTTTTCCCTCAATCTGCGAAAATCTGTGTCAATCCGTGGCTGTCTTAGAGGTCTGCTGCATGAATTCGATCGTTGTGCCGTCGGGATCGCGCACGTAAACGACGCGCTTGCCGGCATTTGGGCCGGATTGAAGAGTTTGCGGTTTGCCGGCGGCTTTCCAACCGGACGCGGCGATTGTGTTTAGTACCGTGTCGAGATTATCGATCGTGAACGCGACGTGGACCGATCCGACATCGCACGGCCTGACGTCGACCTTTTTTCGATCAGCTGGCGCAAGATACTCGAGCAATTCGATTTTGTGTCCGCCCAGCGCTTTCACAACCGCGAGTTTGATCTCGGCGCCGGGCACTCCCGTAATCTCACTGGCCATTTCGCTCGTTTGATGGGCGCGATGCGAAAACTCAAAGCCGAGAACATTTTGCCAAAATTCGAGCGAGCGCTCGAGATTCGAAACGGTGATTCCGGTGTGATCGGCGGCAATAACCCGAAAGGACATAGCGCTTATAGTTTTGTGATACGATGAGTTTCGCCACAGATGAACACGGATCAAACACAGATAGGCAAACGGACTCCGATCTTAATCCGTGAAAATCTGTGTCAATCCGTGGCGGTCTGTAGTGCCGCGATCACTTTGAGTTCGATCGCGATCGGCGTCGGCAGCGCGGTGACTTCAACGGTCGTGCGGGTCGGATTCGGTTTGCCGTCGCCGGCGAAATACTCGGCGTAGAGTCTGTTGTAGATCGGGAAATCCTTCTTCATGTTGGTGAGGAACACTGTGACATCGACAATGTCACTCCAGTTGGCGCCCGAATCTTCCAAAACCAGCTTCACATTTTCAAAAACGGCTCGGCATTGCTTTTCGATGTCGTAACTCGCGACGTTGCCAGCCGAGTCGAGCGTGACGCCGGGAATTTCTTTGCTGCCACGCGCGCGTGGTCCGATTCCAGAAAGGAAAAGGAAGTCGCCGACGCGATTCGCATGCGGAAACGCGCCCACCGGTTCCGGCGCCCGCGAGCTTTCGAATGATTCACTCACAAATCACGACTCGCACAAAGGCCACCAAGGTTCACCAAGATTATGTTCGAAAACTGCAAGTGTTTCGTGCCCTTTGTGTCCGTTGTGCGAGAAAACGCCTATGGTGACCAGCTCTACCCGCCCGCGATGGCGCCCATGATGAAGAACGGCTCCTCGCCTTTGACGATCGCGTCGGGCAGGGGAGCATCGGGCGATTCGTGCGAAATGTCTTCGCCGCAAGCGAAGAAGCGCACTAGCGGACGCTGCTTGAGCGTTCCGTGTTCTCGAATCGTGCCGCGCAACATCGGGTATTTGTTTTCCAGCGCGTCGAGAATCGCCTTTACCGTGGCCGAGCCGTTGAGATCGACATGCACTTCGTCGCCGACCTTCGCGAGCGTGCGAAGGTGATGCGGTAAAACAATCCGAATCATACAGTCAGCAATTAACCACGAATGAACACGAATCTACCCGAATGATTAGTGTCTATTAGTGTCCATTCGTGGTTACTTCAGGGTCTGAACCTCGACAGATAACACCGCTGGGAGATCGCGCACGATCGCATTCCAGGAATCGCCCGCATCGTTCGAGCCGTAAACTTGGCCGCCGGTCGTTCCGAAATAAATCCCGCACGGATCGAGCGAATCCACCGACATCGCGTCGCGGAGCACGTTGACGTAGCAATCCTTTTGCGGAAGACCTTTGGTGAGTTCTTCCCATTCGTTACCACCCTTTCGGCTGCGATAAACGCGCAGCTTGCCGTCCGGCGGATAATGCTCGGAGTCGCTCTTGATCGGTACGACGTAAATTGTCTCCGGCTCGTGGGCGTGCACATCGATTGGGAAACCGAAATCGCTCGGCAAATTTCCGCTGACTTCTTTCCATGAATCGCCGCCGTCGTCGCTCCGCATGACGTCCCAGTGTTTTTGCATGAAGAGCGTGTTCGGCTTGGACGGATGCATCGCGATGCGATGGACGCAATGTCCGACTTCCGCATTCGGATCGGGCATGAATTGCGAATGCAGACCGTGGTTGATCGGT
>CATPAT010000033.1 GCA_955652155.1 uncultured Chthoniobacterales bacterium
CGAAGTTGTGCTGCCGGAAAAAATCAGGATCACATTTTGACCAAGACTCGCGATCTGCGCTTCGACTTGCGCCTTGGCGCCATTCCCAATCCCGACCATCGCAATCACCGCTGCGACGCCGATGATGATTCCGAGCGCCGTCAAAACCGAACGCATTTTGTTCCGGCGCAGGGCGCGGAACGCGATGTTCAACGTTGATTCAATTCTCATAATTGAGCTTGTGAATCGATCGGCGCGATCTTCTCCAGTTCGGTCGCGGCATCGAGGCGCTGTGTAACGTTGAAATCATTCAGAATCAGACCATCGCGCATCACCACGTTGCGCCGCGCGTAAGCGGCGATGTCCTGCTCGTGTGTGACCATGATAATGGTGATGCCGCGCTCGTTGAGCTGTTGAAAAATTCCCATGATCTCGACGCTGGTCCGGCTATCGAGGTTTCCGGTCGGCTCGTCGGCCAGGACAACTTCCGGATCGTTCACAAGCGCACGCGCGATCGCCACGCGCTGCTGCTGACCGCCGGAAAGTTGGCTCGGGTGATGATCTTCGCGTCCGCCGAGTCCAACCGACGCGAGGACGGCGTCCGCTTTTTCGCGCAGCTGCGCGTGGGTCAAACGATGCGTGCCATAAAGCAGCGGCAACTCCACGTTCTCGCGCGCCGATGTGCGCGGCAGAAGATTGAAGCTTTGAAAAACAAAACCGAGTTTGTGGTTGCGAATGTCGGCCAACTGATCTCGATCCAGCACCGAAACATCGGCATCGTCCAAAAGGTAGCGCCCGGAAGTCGGCCGATCAAGACAACCGAGAATGTTCATCAGCGTCGATTTTCCCGAACCGCTCGCACCCATCAATGCCACAAATTCGCCGCGTTGAATCTCGAGAGAGACGCCGCGGACGGCCTGCACCTCCACGTCGCCGGTGCGATAGGTTTTGTGCACGTCGGTCAGTTTGACCACTTCGCCGTTCTTCATGTCGATGTCGGTGGATCGGCCGCTCCGCGGGCGATGCTAAACATATGCGGCTTCGCCGCGTGGCTTAACATCGAGGTCCGAGCCGGACGGGCCTGTACTGCTCGATCCACGTTGCGCCGTTTCGTATTCATCGGTTATGGAAACCTTCGCTGCTGCCCGCTGAATGGATTTGCCGGTGGCGACGATGATGCGGCTGGCGACGAAAGTTCTGCCGTCACGACACGATCACCTTCTTTCAAACCTTCGGTGACTTCGGTCATTATCCCGTCGCTAATTCCTGTTTTGATTTGAACCGCCTTTGGCCGGCCGTAGGACAAAACATAAACGGTACGCTCGGGCTTGCGCTCACGCGCCGCGGTCGGACGCTGACCGCTTGGCGACGATGCCGGCTTGGGCGGCTCGGCTGCCGCGGCGTCTGGTGGACGATAACGCAACGCCGCGTTCTTGAGCTGAAGCATGTTGTCCTTGTGCTCGATGATGATTGAAACATTCGCGGTCATTCCGGGTTTCAACTTCAAATCCGAGTTGTTGACCCCGATCACTGTGTCGTAAGTGACAACGTTTTGAACCGTGATCGGCGCGTTGCGAACCTGCACCACTTTCCCGTGAAACGTCCGCGTCGGAAAAGCATCCACTGTAAAATCGACATCCTGGTCCACGCTCACCGCGCCAACATCCGCTTCGGCAACGTTCGAATCGATCTGCATTTTCGTGAGATCGTTCGCAATCTGGAAAATCACCGGCGCCTGCAAACTTGCCGCCACGGTCTGGCCGACATCGACATTGCGCGATATGACCACGCCATCGATCGGCGACGTGATCTTGCAATGGTCGAGATCGGCTTTCGCTTTGTCGAGCGCGCCCTCCTTGATCTTCACGTTCGCTTCGGCTTGATGCAGTCCCGCCGTGGCCTGGTCAAGATCCTGTTGCGACGAATTTTTTTGGGTGAAAAGCTTTTGAATCCGATCAGCGTTGACTTTCGCCAGCTCCAGCGCCGCTTGCGCGTTTGCCACGTCACCTTCGGCCTGAGTCACCGCCGCTTGAAAGAGCATCGGGTCAATTTGAGCGACGACCTGGCCTGCCTTCACCTCAGAATTAAAGTCGGCGAAGAGCTTGGCAATATTACCTGAGACCTGGCTGCCCACTTGCACATTGACCACCGGATTGAGGGTGCCGGTCGCAGTGACAAGTTGCGTGATCGGCCCTTTCGTCACGGTCGCAGTTTGATAACCGCCCCCGCTACTTTGGGTACACCGGCGAACAACGAACAAAATGATGAGAAGGGCGACGACGATGACGCCGATAGGGAGAAAGCGCTTCATGAAGGTGAGATTTGACTTGGGGTCCAATTAAAATGACAGGCAAACGTGCTCCGGCGTTACATCGAGATTTACTCCATCATGCTGCGCAACTCGCTCATCCGCGAGATGAGCTTCAAAGCAAACTTCCTGCTTTGGATGCTAGTGGAGGTGCTTTGGTTCGTCGGGCAGATCGTTTTCTTCTCTATCATCTTCGGCAATGTCGACCGCATCGGAGATTGGACAAAATGGGAAGTGGTTTTGCTCATCGGCACCCATCAAATGATCGCGCAACTTTTCCAGGCGTTCTTCTTTGTCAACGTAGCTGCCATTCCTGAGCTGGTCCGTACCGGAAAACTGGACTCGCTCCTGGTTTTGCCGGTCGACAGTCAGTTTGCCATCTCGACCAAACAATTCGGCCTCGACAGCGTGGTCAACGCCGCCCTCGGCGGTGCGGTCGTTGTTGTTGCCCTGGCGAAGCTCAGTGTCGTCCCAACTCCGATGTCGATCTTGCTTTACATCATAGCGATCGGGTTCGGCATCGCGGTGCATTATTCGATCATGCTCAGTCTGGCCGCGGTCAGTTTCTGGATCGTGCGGGCGCAGGGGCTGGTTTACGGCTACTTCAACTTCCTTAACATCGCGCGTTATCCGGACGCGATTTTCCCGCGCCTCTTCAAAATCATTTTCGGCTGGATCGTGCCGGTCGTGATCGTCGCCAATATTCCCGCGCGATTGTTAATCAAGTCGTTCGGCCAGCCCGCCCCGCTCATGTTTCAGCTGGTGGTGGCGTCGACCGTGGTCTTTTGCCTCTCGCGCGCGTTCTGGGTATTCGCCCTGCGGCGATACTCCAGCGCCAGCTCGTAGGTTCAGTCGAATTAAACAGCCCGGAGATTCGTCAAATCTCCCCTTGCGCTGATTAGGAATTGTCCTTAATTAAGCCTCCGTTTTTTCCGGCGCCCGACTGCTGGGGCGCCTTTTGAATTATGGCCAAACAGAAAAAGAAAAAAAATTCAGCTAAGAAAGCTGTCCCCCGCAAAGCGAAGCCAGTCCGCAAGGTTTCTGCCAAAAAAGCCCGCGCCAGCGCGAATCCGCGCGAGACCTTGCTCGGACGCAATCATCACGAGCGCAAATTGAGCCCGTTTACTCGCAAGCAGAAGGAAAAGCTCCTGCAACTGCGCGACGCCATGGTCGATTCCATGGCCGGCGTGGCGCAAGACACACTCCGTTCACGTGCTGAAGGCAGTGAAGCTTCCGCATTCGGCATGCATCAGGCCGATGCTGGCTCCGACGCTTACGATCGCGATTTCGCGCTTAGTCTGCTTTCGCAGGAACAGGACGCCCTTTACGAAATCGATCAGGCGCTGAAACGGATCGAGCTCGGCACCTACGGAATTTGCGAAATGTCGGGTAAACCGATCCCGCACGCACGTCTGGAAGCGATCCCGTTCGCGCGGTTCACCGTCGAATGTCAATCGCAGCTCGAGAAACAAAACAAGGCTTCGCGCGTCCGGCAATCAGTCACCTCCCTCTTTGGTCTGACCGATGACGAGGGCGGCGAAGGCGAGGAAGAAGAAGCGACGCCGGCGGCCGAATCCAAGGAATAGCGGCGATGGCGCAGGAAATCATCATCCTCGAATGCACCGAAGCGAAAGCGCTGGGCAAACCGGTTTCGCGTTACATGTCTTTTCGGAACAAGAAAAGTCCGCGCACGCCGAACCGGCTCGAGAAAAAGAAATACAATCCGTTTTTGCGGAAGCACACGCTTCATCGCGAAACCAAGTAACTCTCGATGCAACCCAAGACCGCCAAACGCCGTTCCGCATTTCGCCGCGCCAATCGCGCCATGCCCCGGCGCCGGATCGACATCTCCATCGAAGCGATCGATTACAAGAATCCCGATCTCCTGAAAAAATTCGTGACCGAGAGCGGCAAAATCCTTCCCCGCCGTGTTACCGGCATGCCGGCGCATCTCCACCGCAAAATCACTCGCGAAATCAAGCGCAGCCGCTCAGTGCTGCTAATGAAATAGCGCGCGAAATTCGCGCGCCGCAATTGCAGGGCGGGCGCCTCGTCTGCCGATTCTGTCATCATTTGGTTCACCGTTTGACACCCCGCAGGCGCGGGACCGCTACAACTGCTGCATTCGAGATTGCATGTCGGACGTTGAGCGTTGGGCGGTTGGGCGTTTTCTCCTGCTCTCACGCCTTTCGCGTTTTCTCGCCCTGCTCGATTAGTTTCCAGAACTCGCGCCTCTTGCCGAGCGCTTGATCTTCCGCCACTGGCAGTTTGCTGCGGAAAAGGAAATCGCGAAACGTGTTCTTGTGCAAAACGCGGTGAATGGTGATGCCTTCCGGCGTTTGCGCGAAGTAGATCCGGTAATCTTTGGCGCGATAGCGGTATAACTTTTTTCCCTCGCGCTCGATCACGCCAAAATGTTTGGCATCGAGATGATTGAGGTCTTCAGGCAAAATTTGAAATTGCTCGAGCAAATCGAGCTGCATTTTCTTCGGCAACGCCGACATCTCGGCAGCGCTCAATTCGTTGAAAATGATCTGAAACATGACTTTGTCATTCTGAGCGAAGCGAAGAATCTCTGAATTATTTCTGCAACCTGACTCCGAAAGGCAAAAGTCAGAGATGTTTCGCTCCGCTCAACATGACAGCAAGGATGTACGGATTCAAATCCGTGAACGCGTGGCATCAAACAAACACGCGCTTCACCCGCTGGCCAATCCGAGTGGTGATTTCCCAGGTAATCGTTCCGGCCTTCTCTCCCAATTCCGTGCAGCAAATGGACTCATTGCCTTGATCCCCCATCAACACCACTTCCTCGCCCACATCGACAGCGGGCAGATGCGAAACATCGATCACGATTAAGTCCATCGTGACACGGCCGAGTAACGCGCACCGTTTGCCACGAACCAGAACGTCAGCCTCGCGATTCGACAAATGTCGCGGGTAACCGTCCGCATAACCGGCGGTCAACGTCGCCACCCGCATCGGCCGCGGCGTAATAAATGTGCGCCCGTAACTGATCGACGCCCCCTTTGGCATGTCGCGGATCAAACCGATGCGCGTTTTCCACGTCATCGCCGGTTTGAGAA
>CATPAT010000034.1 GCA_955652155.1 uncultured Chthoniobacterales bacterium
CAAGGGCAGGCACGGATCGAACTAACGGTCGCTCTTGGCCTAACCAGAAGCCGCTTCATCGAGGATCTCGCACCTGCCGCCCTTTTGCACCAAATCAAGGTGCCTTTAAAGAAGATAGAGGCTTCATCGATTGGTTAGGCGGCATCCTTCCTCCGCAGTTTGTGTTCAAGTTTGTCGAGTGGAGAGAAGATCAAACACGACAGATCAGTGTGGTTGCTCAAGAACAGACCAGGGATCGCCATTAATTCGCACGCGGGCACTGCGCGCCAGCCAGCAACAACCAACGAAATGCCAAGAAATGTCGCTGCCGCCAGTTGACCTCTTCCGCCGCCGACAATCGGCAGCCGTGAACCGCCGAGAACATACAAGGCTATGAGCACTCCCGCCGCCGCGATTAACATCAGCCAATGATTAGAAAAAGCGATGCGCCGCGATAATACGGCGAGGATCAGGTAAACGCCGATCAAACCAAGCATCACCAATAAAGACTCGACGACAATTCGACCGGAAACTTGGAAATAAACAGGCAACACGTATGCGATCAACCCGACGCCAAGCAAAATGCGCAACACCCGTCCCACGGGCGGCGCGCGGCGAGATTGTTCGGGCAACATGCGGCCTAACGAGAAAGAGCTGTGCCACCGCTGGCGGCGGCGAGTGTGGCAAACACTAAGAGCGGTTTCATAAAATTAAATGTGGTCATCGCGACGGCCAGAGGTTGGCTCCAGCGATTGGTTAGATGGTTTGGTGTCATTAGGGTTTGGGGCTAGGCGCTTCTCTGACGACTGTGGAGGTGCCTTCTTTTTGTGAATATAATCTTCTGTCGTTTTCGATGTTGGTTTGATCATCATGAGGTGATCGTAGTGATCGGGAAAAAAGAGAAACCATGCGAGTGGAAAACGGTCCTGAACATCGTCGCCAAAGTGCACTGAGATGTTGAGGTATGGCATCCACGGCGCGGAACTCTCGAGAACGCGCACTGTATCGAGCTGCACATCTGGGAGACTCTTAAACTCGCTCGCCGGCACCGATAGCTCCCGACCTTTCCAGTGGACGACGAGCTCCGTGAGCTCGTCGTCCACGTTCGTCGAAATGCGGAGAAGATTCTTCTCCGCTGGCGGCCCGAAGCTGATCGTCGCGCTGTGCCATGGTAGCGGTGCGTCTTGGCTAGCGATGGCATTGCAGATCAAGCCAAACAGCACCGCGAACGAAAGCAAGTGTGGCAGCTTCACCATCTAACGAGAAAGAGATAAGCGACCGCCGCTGATGGCGCTTTCTACTTCAACGAAAACTGTTTTAATCATCTGAAATATGAACACGCGCCGGGTGGCGGTTAGCTCGAGCGCTAGGTTAGACGGTTAGTATCGCACTGCATATGTCTGGCGCGTCTGCCAATTTCGCCACCCTGGCAAAGGAATTTTAGATTGTAGATTTCAGGCTTTCGATTGCAAACGGAGCACAATCTTCGCCTGCGTTATTCGGGGCTCCAGCGTCTTACCTCGCCTGCTCAATCCCGCGCCGCGTCGTTAGATAAATGGCGAAACTGCCGAGCCAGTGTCCACCTTCGTAATGTTCGCCCGTCACCGCCGCCAGCCCGGCGTGACGATGCGCATCCGCCGCGGCTTGGAGTGCCGGCCGGCGCGGATCGTCATCAGGAAGCGCTGAAAGAATTGCTTCCAACATCCACGCCCGGCTCAAATTCAAGCCGTCGAGATGCGCCAGCTTCGGGTCGCTCGGATCGGGTGAAATCGCGACCCGCAACCAATCGGCGTTCTCGCTGCCTTCTCTACCAACGGGAATCTGTGGCATGAATCCCTTCAACCAGCTTGCGAACTCTTTCTGCGGAAGAACCCGCCGCATCAAGTCCGCTTCGCCAAGACAAGGCGAAAGAAAATCTTCGCCCGAAGGCTCGTAATTCAGCGGACAATTCTTGTCCGCCAAAAAAAACTTCTTGGCCGAGTCGCGGATCAGTTTTGCAAACGCTTCATTCTTCATCGTGCGCGCATAATCAAACATCAGGCCAAGACTGAATGCAGTTTGGTCGTGCTCGCCAATCCGGACCGGATGCGAAAGTTTTGGCAGCCAGGTGGTCAATCGTTCCACCGCCGCGTCCTCGAGCGGCTTTAGGTTTGCCAACCATTCCCGCGCTTGCTGATCGTCCCATTCCCGAAGCTCGGCACAAAGTTGGAGTAACCACGAAAGTCCGTACGGCCTTTCGAAACTGGACCGACCTTCGCCCCGAATGTAGGCCGCTTCTTGTTTCAGGTTTTCAGCGGAGAGACTTTGTTTGAGTGCGTCACGCGCGGCGCTTGCAAATGGCGCGTCCGGAAAAGTGCGGACCAGCCTGACCAACAGCCAATGTCCATGCACCGACGAATGCCAGTCGTAGCAACCGCAAAACGCCGGCGTCAGTTTTCGTGGCGGGGCGACATCGGCATCGCTGTTCAGCACGTGCGCAATCTTGTTCGGATATTCCTTGTGCACGCACGCGAGCGCGAGCTTGGCGAAACGTTCCGCCGCTTTCGCATCGAAGGACGCTTCTTCTGTAGTGGCCGCCAAAGGCCCCTTTGGCTCGAAGTCGGCGGCAAACGCAATGCCAGAAGTGATCAACCAAATAGAGAGGACCCTTTTCATTCAGCTCGGATTCTAAATCGGACCTTGCGCGCTTGCCACGCCGAAGCTTTCAGCGTAGGCGGGTTGGGCATTTTCTGATAAATCAAAGCTTCGTATGCGACACCTTTATTGTTTGCCCTCTTGCGTTTTTTTCCTCAGCGCGCAAATCACCGCCGTGTCCGCCGCCAATCCTGTCGATAATCCGCTCCTGAAAGAAAGCGCGCTCCCGTATCACTACCCACCGTTCGACCAGATCAAAGACCAGGATTTCGCCCCGGCGATTGAGGCCGGCATGCGCGAGCAGCTCAAAGAGATCGAGCCGATCGCGAACAGTTCCGAAGAGCCGACGTTCGAGAACACGGTGGTCGCGCTCGAACGCACCGGACGTCTGCTCGATCGCGCGGAGACCACCTTCTCGAACCTCAACTCCTGCAATACCAACCCGGCCATGCAGAAGATCGAGACCGAAATGGCCCCGAAGTTCGCCGCCCATCGCGACGCGATCCATCTCAATGGCAAACTCTTTGCCCGCGTCCAGCAGCTTTATGACAATCGCGACAAACTCGGGCTCGATCCGGAATCGGCCTATTTGCTCGAGCGTTATTACAAAGATTTCGTCCGCGCCGGCGCCAAGCTTTCTGATTCCGACAAGGAAAAACTGAAGAAGATCAACGCCGAACTGGCGACGTTGCAGACCCAGTTCGAGCAAAAAGTGCTCAAGGAAATGAACGCCTCATCGGTCGTGGTCGATCGCAAGGAAGATCTGGCCGGTCTGTCTGACAGCCAAATGGCAACTGTCGCCAATGCGGCGAAAGCAGAGCACAAGGAGGGCAAGTTCGTCATCCAAATTCAGAACACGACCGGACAACCGCTGCTCGGGTCGTTGCAAAATCGACCATTGCGTGAGCGCATCATGAAGACATCGTTTTCGCGCAACAGCAAAGGCGGCCCGTTCGATACCAGGCAAGTCGTGCTGCGGACTTCCCAGTTGCGCGCGGAAAAGGCGAAGTTGCTCGGTTACGACAATTGGGCTGCATACCAACTCGAAGACCAGACCGCGCACGACGTTCCGACCGTGAACAAACTTCTCGGCGATCTCGCACCGCCCGCAGTCGCCAACGCCAAACGCGAAGCGGTCGACATGCAGAAGATTGTTAATCAAGAAAACGGCCGGTTCCAGGTTGCGGCCTGGGATTGGGATTTTTATTCCGAAAAAGTTCGCAAGGCCCGTTACGACTTCGACGAATCGCAACTGCGTCCGTATTACGAATTGAATCACGTCATTCTCGACGGCGTTTTCTTTGCCGCCGGAAAACTTTACGGACTCACCTTCAAAGAGCGTCATGATCTGCCGGTCTATCAGCCCGACGTGCGCGTGTTTGACGTCTTCGATCGCGACGGCCAGCAGCTCGCGATCTTCATCGGCGATTATTATGCGCGGCCGTCAAAACGCGGCGGCGCCTGGATGAACGCGTACGTCGAACAAAGCGGATTGTTCGGCTTCAAACCGGTGGTCGCGAATCATCTCAACATTCCGAAACCGCCGCCGGGCGAACCGACCTTGCTTACTCACGACGAAGTGAGGACTGCGTTTCACGAATTCGGTCACGCGCTCCACGGAATGTTTTCGAACGTAAAATATCCGCGCTTCAGCGGCACGAGCGTCCCGCGCGATTTCGTCGAATATCCGTCCCAAGTGAACGAGATGTGGGCAACCTGGCCTGAGGTCTTGAAGAATTTCGCGAAGCATTACAAGACCGGCGAGCCGATGCCGCAGGCACTGCTCGATAAAGTCGAGGCCGCGGAAAAATTTAATCAGGGTTACAAAACGACCGAATACCTGTCGGCGTCGCTGCTCGATCAAGCGTGGCATCAACTCAATCCGTCGCAGATTCCGACGGACGCGATCGTGTTTGAAAAGGAAGCGTTGCACAAAGCGGGCGTGGACTTTCCACCGGTCCCGCCGCGTTATCGCAGCTTTTATTTTTCACACGCCTTCGCCGGTGGATATTCCGCCGGTTACTACTCCTACATTTGGAGCGAAGTGCTCGACGCCGACAGCGTTGAGTGGATCAAGACACACGGTGGACTGAAACGTGAAAACGGCGACCGCTTCCGCGAAACGCTGCTCTCGCGCGGCGGATCAGCCGATGCCCTTAGCCTGTTCAAGAATTTCACCCGCCGCGATCCCTACATCGAGCCGTTGTTGAAACGGCGCGGGCTCGATAACGCCCCCGGTCCCGACGACACGAAAACCGGATCAAACCGATCAGGAAGCCAGGAACCCAGGAAAAAGAACTAGACAGGATTAAGGCGATCAAAAGGATTCTCCGAAACGGTCTCGCATAAATCTGGCAAATCCTGCCGAAGTTTTTGGTTTCATGGTCTCCAGATAAAGATCATCTAAATTCCTGTTTTCTTGCTTTCCTGATTCATTGCAAGTGCGCTTTAGGTGGATCGGCCGCTCCGCGGGCGATGCTAAAAAATTGGTAGCTCATGGCTGCGTAGAATTAGCCCAGGAAGTTGTAAAGCTGTTCGGATTATCTGAGTTCGGCGTTGGATGTTCGACGTTCAGCGTTGGACGTTTTCTGAAAGTCGTTATCTTTCGCCGATGAAATTCCTCGTCCGCATTTTTCTCGCGCTGGCGGTTTTCCCACTCTGCGCCTTCGCCGGCAACAGCGTCGTCAACCTGTCGCATTACGATTTGATGCGCGTCGATTTCGTCGCGATGAAAAGCGAAGGCGTCGTCGGCGTGATTCACGAAGCGACCTTTCCGCGCTTGCAACGCGACTGGCGATATTTTGAGCGACAGGCGTCCGCGTCGCAGGCCGGGCTGTTGTGGGGCGCATACCATTTTGGCGACGGCACCAATCCGATTTCGCAGGCCGATCATTTCCTGGCAACGGTAGCCTCATCGCATCGGCCCCTGCGAACCGCGGACGATCCGGAAAAAAAGCGCGCCGGCGTTTTGCTCGTTCTCGATTTCGAAAAGAACGGCCATTATCCCGGCGGATCCATGAGTGTGTCGCAAGCGGTCGCCTTCGTGGAGCGGATCAAAGAACGGACCGGCAAATATCCCGGGATCTACGGGAGCGAAAATCGTTTGCGCCAAATGTTGTTCGGGAGCGGCGCGACCGCCGCACACCGTGCTGTCCTTTCCAATTGCTGGCTTTGGATCGCCAATTATCACAACGAGCCGCGGGCGACATCGCCGTGGGGAGGTTGGGACTTGTGGCAATACACCGGTGACGGCAAATGCGCTTTGCGTCCACGGAGCGCGTTTCCGATCGGCGTCGCCAATCTTCGAAAAGCCGAGCGCAACATTTTTCGCGGCAACAACGCGCTTCTTCAAGCTTTCTGGCAGGAACACGCGTGGTTCCCTTCGGGCTAGGCGGCGCGAGGCGCGGTTGAGTCGTTGAGGAGATTGCCGCTGACGTCTGCCCTCCAAGCTCCTAGCTCCCAGCTCCAACCTCGTAGCTCCGCTTCGGAGTTTGCTCTGGAAAAAACGTGAAAGGTGCCTGACATTCTTCGGCTATAGAATTCACTCATGGGCGATCCTGTAAATCCTGATGTGACTGCGGTGCAAAAGCCGGAAGCAAAGGCCCGTCCGGCCTCGGGCTCTGATACCGGCAGCCCGCCTTCGGTCCCATCAACCGCCACTCCGACTTCGGACCGCGCCGATCTTCGTCCGGAAAATATCAACGACGCAGTCATTCGCCTTGCCGGAAATTCGCAGGACGGAATTCAAACCGCCGGCGCGTTTCTCGCGCGATTGGCCGGGCGCAGCGACCACGACGTCATGACTTATATGACGATCCCTTCCACCATCTCGGGGGGACCGTCGATTTTTCAAGTCCGCATGGGCACGGGCGAAGTGCTTTCGGCCGGTGACGAAGCCGATTTTCTGGTCGCGTTTTATCAACACAGTTATCAGGACCACATCGACTTTCTCAAAGAAGGCGGCGTGTTGCTTTACGATTCGGACAACGTTGAGCCAAACCTCGACGATAAACGTTTCATGTATGTCGGCGTTCCGATCACGGGGCTGACGGTTGAAGCGCTCGGTGGGACGGCCAAGGATAGAGGAAAAAATATTTTCGTTCTCGGTCTGATCGCGAAAATTTTTAGCCTCGACGTGGAGAAGCTGGCGACGTTGATCAAAGAAAAGTTTGCCGGAAAAGATGAGAGCATCGTCAACACGGCCATCATGGCCTTTACGGCCGGCTACGCTTTTCCGGTCGGCAACGTACTGAAGAAGCATTATCAATTTGAGCACATCCCGAAACCCGGTGGGCGCGCGCAGATCACGATGGATGGCAACCAGGCGATCGCTTACGGATTGATCGCCGGCGGTGTTCGCTACGGCGCTGGTTACCCGATCACGCCGTGGTCGTCGATCATGGAAATGTTGCGGCGCGAGCTGCCGAAATACGGCGGAATTTTTGTCCAGGCCGAGGACGAACTCGGTGCGGTGTCCCTGGCGCTGGGCTTTTCCTTTTCCGGGTATCTCGCCGTCACCGGCAGCGCTGGCCCCGGAATTTCTCTCAAGAGCGAAGCGATCGGTTGGGCGTCGATGGCCGAGATGCCGCTCATTATTTGCAACATTCAACGCGGCGGCCCCAGTACCGGTCTGCCGACCAACGTGGAGCAAAGCGATCTGCATCAGGCGATTTTCGGCAGTCACGGCGACAGTCCGCGCGTCGTGCTCGCTGCGGCGACGGTGGAAGATTGTTTCTACATCGCGATTGAAGCTGGCCGGATCGCGCGCAAATACAGCACGCCGGTTTTCATCTTGAGCGACACGTCGCTCGCCACACGCATCGAAGCATTTGAC
>CATPAT010000035.1 GCA_955652155.1 uncultured Chthoniobacterales bacterium
CGCGCTCACAGCCCGATCAATCTCCGCTGCGTAATCGGTCGATGCCCGCAACGCTTCGCGCGCAACTCCCACCGCTTCGTGTGCCGCGGCCAAATCGAAATAGCCGCGTGCAGCGACGAGAATCGTCTCTTGTTGCTGCCCATCGAGAACGTGGCGAGCCGCTTTCACGAGTTGATGCGCTTCGAGCGATTTGAAAATCGCGTCGCCGATGTCGGTTTGCGCGACCACAGTTCCGCCGGGCGCGTAGCTTTGTTTGTGGACTTCCTCGATCAACCCCTCGGTGTTTTGGATTAAATTGTCATGCCGGCGATACGCCGCGCCCGGTGCAATCCAGGGGAAAAAGCGCTCAACCGCGCTTTCTTCTGCCGCGCGGGCCTCGGCAAATTTTTCACTCGCAAGTTGGATGTCGATATTGCGCGCACCAGCAAGCCGCAGCGTCGTGGAAAGATCTATTGTCAGAAACTCCGGAGATTCCTTTAGTTCCGCCGCAGCGGCAAAAGAAACAAGCGCGGCAAAAATCAGAAACGCGAAGCAAGTAGGCTTCATTTGCTTTCGGTCGCTTTAACTTTTTGTCCGTCGGTGACCGATTGTTTGCCGGCGACGATGACGGCATCGTTCGGGCCGCAACCTTTGAGAATTTCCACATTCGCCCCGTCATCGAAACCGGTAGTGATGGAAATTTTTGCCGCCTTGTTGTCGCGCACGACAAAGACGGAGTTTTTGTTCTTCTCGGTGACGAGCGCTTCGGCGGGAATGAGCAGCGCGCTTTCTTTCTTTTGCAGCTCGATCTCGATACTCGCCCACATCCCTGGCCGCAGCGCAAGATCGACATTCGCAATTTCAATCTCGGTCGCCATCGTTTTGGTGGATTCATCGAGCGCGTAAGAAAAACGGGTGATCGCGCCTTGAAATGTTAGGCCGGGCAGCTCGTCCACGGTCACTTTCACCGGTAAATCTTTTTTCACGAACGGCGCTTCCGAATCCGGGACCGCCACGTCGATGCGCACCGTCGTAAAATCCATGAGTGTCAGCACCGCGGCGCTCTTCGCCGCGCTGCTCGAGGTCGCAGCGGGAATGAGCGCGCCAGGATCGACCCAGCGTTTGGTAATTACACCGGAAAACGGCTCCGTGATTTTTGCATAGCTGAGCAATGTCTCGATGCGTTGTAGGCCGGCGACCGCCACGCCCGACTTCGCTCGCGCGGCATCGACCGTTTGCGGGACGACCAAATCCGAAGCCTTCCTCTGCGCTTCGGTCACGCGTTTGTAATCGATCTGCGCCGCTTCCGCTTCTGCTCTTGCCTTAACCAGATCCGCCTCCATCTCCGGCGCTTCAATTTCGGCGAGAGTATCGCCTTCCTTCACCGCATCTCCCTTGTCCACGTTGATGGTTTTCAAATAGCCAGCGACCTTGGCGTAAAGCGTCGCCTCCTGATAAGCCATCACGTTTCCCGGAAGCGTGACTTTGCGGATAATCTCGCCTCGCTTCGGATGAATGGTTTGAACGGACGTCGCAGGAGTTTGCGAGTGGAACCAGTCGCAACCATTCTGCGCCGCAAGCACAGCGACACTCAACACGACAACGCAAATCTTCTTCATGAGACGGCGACTGCTTTTTCGCGTTTGAACGAAACGAAGAGTACCGGCACGACGAAAAGCACGAGCGCGAGTGCAGCGAAAATTCCGCCGACCACCGCACGCGCGAGCGGAATATTCGCACCGCCGAAGAGCGCCATCGGCATGAGACCGAGAATCGCGGCGAGGCCGGTCATCAAAATCGGACGCAGCCGAATCGCAGCCGCTTCGGCGATCGCATCGCGCGGAGATTTGCGCTCATTCTTTTCCGCAGCTTCGGCCAGGATTCGATTGGCGAAATCGACCATCAGCACGCTGAAACTGACGACGATGCCGACCATCATGATGATTCCCATCATCGACTGAATGCTCAGAAAGGTGTGGGTAAGGAAAAGCATCCACGCCACACCAATCAAGCCGAGCGGCACAGCAAACATGACTATGAACGGATCGAGAAACGAACGGAACTGAACGATCATGACCAGATAAACGAGGACGACCGCAAGCAGGAACCCGAAGCCGAGTGACTTGAATGATTCGCGCATCGTTTCCACTTCGCCGCGCATGTGGATGGAATAGCCCTCCGGCACCTGGGCGCGATCGTTCTTGATATTGTCGATGTAACGCTCGATGTCGCGCGCGACCGATCCGACATCACGCCCCTGCACGTTGACGAAAACATCGGTCACCCGCGTGATGTTGAGATGATTGATTTCCGAATAGGCCGTGCCGCGCGAAAATTTCGCGAACGTGCGCAACGCCACCGGCACCGGCTGATCTTTGCCCGTGATCGGAATGTCGAGGATGGTATTGATCGACTGGATATCGTTCTCGCGGTATTGCGCACCGATGAAATAATGGTTGCCGTTTTTCTCATCGATCCAGAACGACGGCGCGAAGTTGATCGAGCTGTTGAGTGCGGTGACGATGTTTTTGACGACTTCCTCTTGGGTCAGCCCAACCTGCGCGGCTTTGACGCGGTCGATGTCGATGTTGATCTGCGGCGCGTCCAGCCGCTGTTGGATGCGCACGTCCACCGCGCCGGGTACTGCCTCCGCGTGGCGCTTAATTTTTTCAGCGATCTCGTGCGCGACTTCGAGTTTGTTACCTTCCACTTGAATATTGATCGGCGCCGGCAAGCCGCCGTTGAGCGCGGCGCTCAGCATCCCGCCGGTGTCGAAGTTGAACTCGATCCCGGGAAATTGTTGCGGCAGTTGTTTGCGTAGTTCATCAACGTAGGAAAAACTCGAGCGCGGGTGATGCTGGGCGAGCTGGACAAGAATAAACGCGTCCTGCGGCCCGGAGTTCGGCGTGTAAGCAGCCGGCCAATCGAGCAAGATGCCAATGTTTGAAATGATCATCTTGCGCTCCTTCTCCGGAATTACGGCGTCGATCGCATTTTCGATTTGCGCGACCAGCTCCTCGGTCTTTTCCACACGCAGCCCAGTCGTTCCGCGCACTTTGACTATGAACTGCCCGGCATCGGTCTGCGGAAAAAGTTCGGTGCCGATGAACGCGAAGATCGACATCGACAAAATAAATAACACGACGGTTAAGCCGAGCACTGGCCGCCGCATTTGTAATACCCGATCAAGAGCGCCGGTGTAGAGCACGCGCAACCGCTCGAACCAGCTCTCGTGCTTCTCTTGCACGTTCACGGTGCGCGTGAAAAATCTCGCGGCGGAGACCGGCACAAATGTCGAGGCGAGCAGGCGGCTCGTCCAAATCGCGAAGATCACTGCCATGGCCAGCGGCGCGAACAAAAATTTGCCGATCCCACCGATAAAGACGATCGGGAAAAAGACGACGCTGATCGTGATCGTGACAATCGTGAGTGGCCGCATCACTTCACTCGCGCCGATCAGCGCGGCTTCGCGCGGCGAAGCGCCCAACTCCAAATGGCGTGCAGTGTTTTCCAAAACGACAATCGATTCGTCGATGAGCAAACCGATCACGACGGCGATGCCGCCGAGGGTCATGGCATTGAGTGTTTGCTGCGTGAAATACAAACCGATCAGCGAGCCCAGCACCGCCAGCGGCAACGCAATGAGCACGATGCCAGTCGGGCGCGCGCTTCCGAGAAAAATGAAAACCATTGCCGCGGCGAGGAGAAAACCGAGCCCGGCTTCCTGCACGAGATTGCGGATCGCCTGGCGCACGTAAACCGATTGGTCCATTACCACGTCGAGATTGATTCCCTTGATCCGTTCGAGAATTGGTTTGAGCTGCGCCTTGATTCCTTCAACGACAGCGATCGTGTTTGCGCCCGGCTGCCGGTAGATCGGAATGTAAACCTGCCGTTTGCCTTGGACGCGCACGATGTTTGTTTGGATTTGATGGGAATCTTCAACCTTCGCGACATCACGGATGTAAGTCGGCGGGCCGTTGCCGACTCGGAGCGGCAAATCGTTGAGCTGCGCGACCGCCGGCACCATGCCGTTGGTGTTGATCTGGTAATCGAGCGCGCCAAACTTGGCGTTGCCGGTCGGGATCATAACGTTGAAATCACGGACGGCGTTGATGACATCGAGCGGCGACATGCCGCGCGCTTGCGCCTTTAGTGGATCGACATAGGCAAGAATGCGTCGGAGCCGTCCGCCATAAACCGCGGGCGCGATCACGCCGGTGATCGATTGCAAACGGTTGCGCAAATCGAAGTAAGCGACGTCGTAGAGCTTCGTTTCATCGAACTGCGGACTCGACACGCTGATTAAACAAAGCGGAATCGACGCGGTTGGGTCGAACGGCATCACCATCGGCGGAATCGTGCCGGGCGGGAGATAAAACAGATCGCTCATCGCCAGCGAGGTGACTTGCGACATCGCCGTGTTTGGATCGATGTCCTCGCGAAAGAAATCTTTGACCACGCTGACGCCGATCATTGCCTTCGCTTCCTGCCGCGCGATGCCGTTCGACTGCCCGGTCCAGCGTTCCAGCCGCGTCATGATGTCCTTTTCCATCACCTCCGCCGGCATGCCCGGATAGAACGTGACGATCTGCACCGCCGGCGTTTTGAACGTCGGCAAAATATCCGTCGGCAATTTGAAGATCGCCGTCAGCCCGACCACCAGAATGGCCAACGCGAGGACAATAACGGCATGCGGATTTTTGAGCGCGGCTCTAACCATCGGCTGCTTCTCAAGTAAAGCCGCGGCAACGCCAGTTTATTACAAAAGAATCGGCCCCCGGCTTTAGCCGTCTGCGCGGCGCACTGTTTTCAACAAGTCTTCGAGCGCTAGCCGCGGTTCATCGCCGACGACGCAGACAACGTGGTCATCGACAATACGCGCTGCGAATTGAAATCTGCCCGAGCGGCTGCAAGCGATGGGATCTCCCGATTCCAGTTTCCGTTTCGTTTGCGGGAAATGATCGAGCTCGCTTTTCTTAAAGACGATCATCGACACTGGAGTGTTAGCGCAGTGGCCCAAAATCAGCGCGACCGGCACGCCTTCGACGTGGCACAACCGTGCGCCGCTGGAAGTGAACGCCGGCTCCGAAGGCCGATAATTAAAAGCCTCCGTGTCGAGCCGGTCGCCGAATTGTTGCGCAATCTTGCTCGGCACCGTGCCGCTGAACTCGGGCGTGGTGATTTGATGGACATAAGCGCTGTGGCATTCCTCGACTGCGTTCGCAAGATCGAGAGGTCGCGATCTGGCAAAGAAAATAATGCTCACCGCCACGATGAGAGAAGCTGCCAACGCGAGCGGCCAAAGTGCTTTGGCCTTTGCGAACTGCGGCTCGATTTGGGCTTCGATCTTTTCCCAGAGCGCCGGTGTCGCCTGGCCGATTCGCAAAAATTTGCCGATTCGCACGTCGAATTTTTTCTCCGCCTCAAACAAACCGGCACACTCCGCGCACGATTCGAGGTGCTGCTCGACTTCAAAACTGTGTTTGGCGTCCAACTCGGAATCGAGATAGAGCCGGACAAAATTTCTAACTTCGGCGCACTTCATAGCAATGACCTTCGTCGAGCACGCAGAATCGCGTCGCGCATTTTCTGCCGGGCGCGGGAAAGATTCCCCATCACGCTTCCAAGCGGAATATCGAGGCACTCGCTGATTTCTCGATAACGTAAGTCGCCAATGGCGCGCATGAGCAGGACGGCGCGCTCGGATTGATTCAAGCTTTGCAAGGCGACGAGCAACTCTTCGTCAAGGGCGTCGGCCAGCGTTTCCCACGAGATTGGCGTTTCAGTGGTGAAGTCGAGGCCCGCGAATTCTTCCATCTCCTGCGGTTCGACCCCGATTTCGAACTCGGCGATGCGACCGCGCTTCCGGTTCATCGCAAAAATTTCGTTCGTCAGAATCTTGAACATCCAAGCGCGGAAACTGGCGCCGTCCTGATAACGGTCGAACGCTCGAAAGGCGCGGAACACCGCGTTTTGCAGGGTGTCTTCGCAATCGCGCCGATCAAACACCGTCCGGCGGGAATAATTTTCGAGATCGCGCTCGATCGGTCGAAGCAAACTTAGAAATCGAACCCGTTGTTCGTCGCGATCCATCGGAAAATGTCGATCTTACCTCAGTAAAGTCGCCGCGGCCGCGTTTTATTACAAAAGAATCGCGTCCGACTGTCGAAACCCAGGCGCGCGAGCCCGGAACAAAGTTTGCCGAATCGTCACGTGTCCGCCATAAAGCTGTAACAAACGCCGTGCAGCTTTCGTTGCGTTTGGTGGAAGCGAATCGAGCAGACACTAAAAACTTCACCACAAAAAAGGAGAAAACTAATGTTCATCACAAAGCTCATCTCACGGACCGTGGGCATGGGTCTGGCTGCAGTCATTCTGCTGGCAGTGCAACCGCTCCGCGCGGAGACATCCTCCGAATCGGAACGACTCCAGAAACTCGAACGCGCAGTCGAGCAGTTGCAAAAGCGCAATGCCGAGCTGGAAAAGGAAGTCAGCAGCTTGAAGAAACAAGCTACCTCATCGGCTGCGGCGGCAGTCCCCGCCGAGGGCCCAACCAAGAGTAAGGTCACGTCCGATGGGAAAACGTACGTGGAAAAAAATGTTGCCGCTCCCGAGAAGCCGCCGGTTTACGTCCTTCCGCGCGGGCCGGAGATTAAACTGACGCTCGGTGGATTCATTCAGGTCAATTTCGAAGACGGTGATGTCTCCGCTTTCGAAGGGCGCTTTGGTTTGACCGCGTTGAAAGACCGGTTCCGTCTGCGCCGAGCACGAATCAATTTAACTGGCGAATTTGCAGAGAACTTCGATTTCAAGATCGAAGGAGATTTCGAAAACAGCGACGGCATTTCATCCAACCGCACCGACTTTTCCGGTACGGACATTTTCATTAACTGGCACGCCATTCCGGAGGCCAACATCAAAGTCGGCCAGTGGAAAGCGCCGTTCGGTCTGGAACAGACTACGCCCGACACGAGTCTGTTTACGATCGAGCGCAGCCTTCCCACCGGCGCGCTCACCCCTGAGCGGCAGATCGGAATCCAGCTCTGGGGTAAACCGTTCACCAACCTGTGGCCGGAACAAAAGGATCTCCTGACCTACTACGCGGGCATCTTTAACGGAAACGGGCGCAACACCACCATCAACGACAACAACAACTTCATGGCGGTCGGCCGCCTCGAGTTGATGCCGTTCAAAGGCAAACTCTTCGGACAAGATTCCAGTTTGAAGCTTGGCGGCGATGTCCTGAACAGTCGCGATGATAAGGGGACAAATATCTCGCAAACATTGAACCTGTTGGTAAATGCCGACGGGTCGCTCTCGCCGTACGTTCTACCGGGAGCGGACGAGCGGACGGCGTGGAGCGCGGACGCATGGCTCACGATCGGGCCGTTCGATTTGATCGGCGAATATCTTGCGGAAGATGTCGATGGACGGACCGTCGCTGGAAAAGCGCCCGGGTTTGCTAACTTCGACCCGAGCGGTTGGTATGTTCAGGGCAGCTACTTCATTCTTCCGAAAAAACTGCAAGCGGTAGTGAAATGGGAAGAGCTAGATCCCGATCAAGTTGCTAACGATAACATCCGTTCCATCACCGGCGGCCTCAACTACTACATCCACGGCGACTCCATCAAGCTGATGGTTAACTACGTTCACACCTGGTCGGATTTCCGCGAAGCGCATCCGCAATTTGGCGACGACCAATTCGATGAAGTGATCGCGCGCGTGCAGGTGATGTTCTAAATCTTTCCGCCGGCCGCGAGGGCAGGGGGCGCGGCCAGCTCAAAAAAAACTAACCAAGGAATAATCATGAAAAAACTAATTCTCACACTCACCGTTCTCAGCATCGGTGCGATTGCGACGCGCGCTGACACGCTCGTTATCAAAGGTTCCGACACATTAGGCGCCAAGCTCGTTCCGCAACTCGCGGAGGAATTTAAAGCGCAACATCCCGGCACCACTTTCAACATCGCGGCCGAAGGATCGACCACCGGCATCGCCGCCATCATCGACGGCACCGCCCAGATCGGAATGTCGAGCCGCCCGACCAAACCGGAAGAGGTCGCCGCAGCGAAGGCCAAGGGCGTGAACTTCAAGGAGACAGTCGTCGCATACGACGGCATCGCCGTGATTGTGAACTCCGCAAATCCGGTCAAAGCGCTTACGAAAAAGCAGGTCGAACAAATTTTCACCGGCGACGTGACCGATTGGAGCGCGGTCGGCGGATCGGGCGGCAAAATGTCGGTTTATACCCGCAACACTTCGTCGGGCACTTATTCAGAGTTCAAGGAATTGGCGATGAAGAAGCGCGACTACGCGCCGGACTCGCAAAAAATGGCAGGCAACGAACAAATCGCGCAGGAAGTTGGAAAAAATCCCAACGGCGCCGGTTACGTTGGACTGGCTTACGTAAAAGCGAGCGGCATCAAAGTCGTCGCGATT
The DNA here is from genome assembly GCA_955652155.1 of uncultured Chthoniobacterales bacterium. Lineage (GTDB taxonomy): Bacteria > Verrucomicrobiota > Verrucomicrobiia > Chthoniobacterales > UBA10450 > AV40. The sequence continues at coordinate 8,422 of CATPAT010000035.1, forward strand.
GATGGCGCCACGCCGTCGAAAGAGAGCGTGTTGGGCAAAGCTTATCCTTATGCGCGACCGACATTTTATTACACGAACGGCGAACCAACCGGCCTGGCGAAACAATTTGTCGATTTTACGGTCAGCGAAGCCGGCCAAAAAATTGTCGAACAAGTTGGATTTGTCCCAATCAAATAGCGAAAACTGGTTAGGTCAATCAAAGCCCGCTGGGCGGGCGCCCCGACGGGCTTTCCTTGTTCACGGAATGGTCCAATGTCGACCTTAACGTCCCCGCGATTTTCATTTGAACCGCCGCCGACCGGAACAGGAACGGAAGCGCTCTACCGAGTTCGGGCGGCCTGGATCTCCGACGTTCATCTTGGGACAAGGACGAGCAATACGGAGGCGCTCCTCCAATTCCTGCGCGAATATGACTGCGAGAAACTCTACGTCGTCGGCGACCTGATCGACGTCTGGCAGTTGCGGCGCGGTCGCTATTGGCCGCAACAGCACAACGACGTGATTCAGAAAATTCTGCGCAAAGCACGCAAAGGAGTGCCGGTGATTTACATCCCTGGAAATCACGACGAATTCGTGAGCACGTTCGGGGGCGCTTACGGAAACATTTTGATCCAGGAACACGCCATTCACATCACGGCTGATGGTCGCCGCATTCTCGTGATTCACGGCCACGAACTCGATACCGTTGTTCAGAATGCGAAGTGGCTCGCTTATCTTGGCGATGCTGGATACCAGTTTTTGCTCTCGCTGAATCCGGCAATCAATTTCGTCCGCCGGCGATTTGGTCTCGGTTACTGGTCGCTAAGCGCCTACGCCAAAAAGCGGGTCAAGGACGCTGTTAGTTTTATCGGCGAATTCGAGAAAGCGATTGTTCGCTACGCCGAGAAATTCTCGGTCGACGCGGTTCTATGCGGACACATTCACAGTGCCGCAGTCCATCAATTCAGCGGCGTCACTTATTATAATTGCGGAGACTGGGTCGAGAGCTGCACCGCGATGGTCGAACAGCGCGACGGCAGAATCGAGCTCGTCAGTTATCCGCCGTTTCCGACGCCGCGACCCGCGAAAACTGCCGTTCCGGAAGGCGTACTAATATGAAGCAACGGCTCTTCGCGTTGTCGATCTTACTGGCGACGACACATATCTCATTGGCGCTTTCGGCGGCGACTGAGATCATCATCAGCGTTCCCGACCAGCAGCTCGCGCTGATTGATCGGGGCAAGTTGATTTCGAAATATGCGATCTCGACATCGAGGTTCGGTCTCGGCGATGGAAATGGAACTTATCGAACGCCCCTCGGCACATTGTTCGTTTCGGCGAAATTCGGCGATCATTTGCCGGTCGGTGCGGTTATCAAAAGCCGCGCGCCCACCGGCGAAATTGTCAATGCTAATGCGCCAGGTCGTGACGCAATCGTGTCGCGCGTAATTTGGTTGCGTGGGATGGAACAGCAAAACCGCGGCGCGCGCGATCGTTGCATCTACATCCACGGCACGCCGGAGGAACGCCGAATTGGAACTCCCGCCAGCTTCGGCTGCATCCGGATGCGCTCACATGACGTGATCACGCTTTACGATCTTGCGCATATCGGCATGCATGTCACGGTCGCGCCAAAACGAATCGCTGATTTTGTTCAACCGGAAGAGCCGAGCTTGCTGGCACGAACCGATTAAAACTCTTAGATGAAAAAGAAAGTGCTCTTCATTTGCGTGCACAATAGCGCGCGCAGTCAGATGGCGGCCGCGTTGCTGAACAAACGGTGCGGCGAATTCTTCGACGCCCACAGTGCCGGGCTCGATCCGGGCACGCTCAATCCCCTGGCGGTGGAGGTGCTTCGTGAAATGGACATCGACATCTCAAAAAACAAAACGCAGGCCGTGTTCGATGTTTTCAAATCGGGCGACTTGTTCGCCTACGTCATCACCGTTTGCGACGAATCGGAAGCCAGAGGGTGCCCCATCTTTCCCGGCGTGACAACGCGGCTGCATTGGTCGTTTCCCGATCCGTCGAAGGCGACCGGCACTCTCGAACAAAAAATGAACGAGACGCGCCATGTCCGGGACAAGATCGACAATCAGATCCGGCGTTTCTGCGACGAACATTGCGCGCTGCCCGCGACCAGTTGAACTCCGCGCGGCGCGTCGCGCGTTGTTACAGAATCGTCACGTCGTTTTGACAATTCGTAACGTGACCGCGCTAACGCGCGGCTTACGCTGAGTCATGCGCGTGATAAAGATTCAACGAACAATCGGCAAAGATAAGAAGGTAACAAGATCGACAGCGCGTCGATCGCTCGGCCAATTCGCCCGCGTTTTTTTCGCCGGTGAGAATCAGATCGAGTTCGCCATTGAAGCGCTTGTGTTCGCGGCCCTCCTGGCGATTTCGGCTTGGCCGCTTCTGGCGGCCGCCGACGCGATTAGCGAACTGCTGTAGAAGGCAGCGAGCTAAAGGCGACAGAGGACGCCCGAAAGATGGCCGAAAAAAATTGTTTGCATGAAGTAAGACGTTCTGTTAGATATTTAACCAGATGGTTAAATATTACTCAGCAACATTGAATCGGACTTTTGCCGCGTTGGCCGATCCCACCCGCCGCCGCCTCCTCGCTCATCTCGCGCGGGGCGATCAGCGCGTTACCCATCTCGCCCGTCCCCATGCGATGTCGCTGCCCGCGGTCTCAAAACATTTGCGAGTGCTGGAAAAAGCGGGACTTCTCCGGCGCCGCCGTTACGGACGAGTGCATGAGATGCAGTTGGAAGCGAAGCCGCTGAAGCAGGCCGCGGAATGGGTAGAGGAATATCGCAAATTTTGGGAAGGCACG
>CATPAT010000036.1 GCA_955652155.1 uncultured Chthoniobacterales bacterium
GGATTCGAGATAATGCGCGGCAGGAACATGCCAATGACTTAAGGCCGAAGTTGCGTCCTCGTGATAACCGAGGCGCACAATTTCCGGTACTTTTTTCTGCAGATCGCTCCAATCAAGCGGGAGCTTTGTCTCTCGGTCCTCTGCCAAACCGCGCTGCGCATTATAGACCGGATCGCCTCCGAGAATGAACAGGTGCTTGATGCGTCCATCGTTTATGTCCGCCGCCAGTTGCAGAATATTGGTTGTTCGCGGATTGCGCGGAACCTGGCGGACAATCAGCGTCTGGCCCAGATTCTTCAGCGCGGAATTGACTGCATAAACGAGCAATTGCACTGCGACTGGCTGATTTGGACCTGCCAGAACCAGACTCGCGCCTGGTTTTGTCGCGAGGTCATTCGCGGCCTCGCTAAGCCATTGCTCATCGAAAGTGGCAGTGCCCGCCGGTACTTGCAGATTCGCGATCACAGAACCGAGGCCGGCGTCATTCGTCGCAGCCAGGATTTTTCCCGCAAGCGCGTGCGCGAAAAGTGCAATTTGGCTTGCGGGACAGCGAAGGCGATGGTCGGCCATTGCGCCGGTAAGCGTGAACCGGTTCTCGACCACGTAAAGCCGGTTCATGCTGTCCTTCGCCGCGCTCACTCGCCGGCGCGAAGTGAATGCGCGCACCGATGCAAGATCGCCCTGGCCGCAATCGAGAAAATCGCTGTCGAGCGCAAGGATCACATCCGCGCGGTCGAGTCTCGGCAAGAGACGCAGGTTGTCGCCGAAACTATTTTGCGTGGCATTTTGCGCCTGACTTTGGAGCGGTTCGTAAACACACCAGCGCAGGCTTGGGAAAACTTTCTCCAATTCCGCGCGCAAACGCTCGCGGGTAGGCGAATGCGTTTCCTCACCGAGGAAAGCCAGGCCATCGCCTTGCTGTGACAGGATGGTCTTTCGCAGCTCCGCTATATAATCACCAAACGCTTTGTGGTCGCTTGTTTTTCCATTGTGAACGAAGCGCTTCGAGCGCCCCGGATCATAAAGATCGAGAACGGACGCCTGGGCGAAGGTGTCAGTCGCGCCGCCGCTTGCGGCGTGCAACGGATTGCCTTCGAGCTTGATCGGACGTCCATCAACGGTCGTCGCGATGAGCGGAATGGCCCCGGCTCGACGAGGCATCGCGGTCGCATAGTAGAGAAATTTTCCGGGAATGGTCCACTCCGCGCTTTTCGTGAACGGCACCAGATGCGCTTCCGGTCGGCGGCAACTATTCAAGCCAAAACCAGCCAGCGCCATCGATGCGCCCATCAATTTCAAAAAGCTGCGTCGTGACCATTCCTCGCCGTTCAATTCCGCTGCACCGGCCGGAAATTCGCGTTCCAGCCATTCCCGGAATTCGGGGGTGTCGCTCAATTCGCCGAGGCTCCGCCAGTAACGCTTTCCCGTTAACGGCTCCGGTGGATGCTGTAAGATGCGTTTCATCGGTGACAACCCTGGCAAGTGACCGGCGGATCGACGTTCCATCGCTCTTTCAACGTTTGGCCGATCTCGGTTTGCGTAAGCTTTTTTTTCTTCGAAAAATCTTCGCCAGCGCCATGCGGTTGTCCGTATTTCGCCACAAACTCCGCCGGTTTCACGTCGTCCGGTTTCCAATCGAGATTAAATACCTGGTCTTCCGGCCGCAAAAAATTTTCCGGATGCCGATGGCATTCCAGACACCATGCCATGCTCTGCGGTTTCGCATGATAGACGACCGGCATGTGGTTGACCTCGCCGTGACAGCTAAAACAACTGATGCCTCGGTTGACGTGCGCGCTGTGATTGTAAAAAACATAGTCGGGCGTGCGATGGATCTGCACCCACTCAACCGGGTTGCCTGTTTTCCAGCTCGCCCGTACTGGCTCGAGTTTCGCATTATCTTTCTGCACCTGGGTGTGGCAGTTCATGCAGGTCTGCGTGTTGGGCAGATTTGAATGCGCCGCCATCTCGACAAAGCTGTGGCAATAACGGCAATCCATTCCCAGCTGCGACACGTGAACATCATGCGGAAAAGGCACCGGTTGGATCGGTTCATATCTCACCCGCGTGTATTTTGGCGTCACGTAATACCAGGTGCCCGCAGTCAACCCGCACACGATCAGCACGCCGCAGATCGCGATTTTGAGCGGCAGCCAGTTTGTCCAGCGTGGAAAGAAATTCGCCATGAATATTAGCCGAGGCGGGCTGCGCAGACCGGGAGCCGCCAAACTAAAAACGGATCAAGATGTGCTTCGTTCAAACGCCGGAAATGTTGAGGTTGATTGCCGGGGAACAGCCAGGGGGCAACTCTATGAATCGACATTGCATTGGCAAAAGAAAATTTGGGCGTCGACATTTGGCTCATGAAAATTTGGGCGCCTCCCCTTTTCGATACGGAAAGCCGCAGAATTACGGACCTGATAACGTCAAAACTTCGCCAAAGCGTCAAGTGAAAGCGCAGATTTCGCATAGCATGTTGCGCAGTATTCTCCTTTTTCTCTCATTTTTACTTCAAACCGTGAATGCCGCTGAACATGCCGATTTCATTTTTGTTAACGGGAACATCCATACCGTAAATGAGCGCCAGCGGCACGCCGAAGCGGTCGCCGTCAAAGATCGCCGGATTGTCTTTGTCGGCTCAAACCAGGACGCCACAAAATTTCGCGGAGCCAAAACGCGCATTATCGATCTGGGCGGTCAAACAGTCGTGCCCGGCATGACCGATTCGCACTGCCACATATTCGGAATTGGCGAGCGCGAGATGAATTTGAATCTCGAAGGGACGAAGACGCGCGAAGATTTTCTCGCCAGAGTGAAAGCGCGTGTCACGCAAACTTCTTTCGACAAATGGATCACCGGCCGCGGCTGGATCGAAACCTTTTGGAAACCACCGCAGTTTCCAACGCAGCAAGATCTCGATGCAATCGCACCGGACAATCCCGTATTTCTCACCCGCGCGGATGGTCACGCCGCAATCGCGAACAGCTCGGCGCTGAAGATTGCGAAGATCGACAAGAACACGCCGAATCCGTTTGGCGGCGAAATTTTGAAAGACAAAACAACCAGCGAACCGACTGGCATGCTACTCGACAACGCGATGGATCTTGTCGCGAAAAATATCCCGAAGCCGACCGAAGCCGATCGCGAGCAGGCTTTTTTGCTCGGAGTGAATCGCGAGATCGGCCTCGGCTGGTGCGAAATCCAAAACGCCAGCAGCTATGCCGACGACATCAAAATAATTCGGAAATGTTTCGACGATGGAAAAGTGAAACTGCGTTTTATCAACGCGGTTTTTGGGCCGGGCGAAGATGCACAGTGTTTTTTGCGCGAGGGACCGACAATCAATGTCTGCGATCATCACTTCACTCAGCGCACGATCAAAGTGATCTTTGACGGCGCGCTCGGCTCGCGCGGAGCGGCCCTGCTAAAACCTTATAACGACGCGCCCGAAACTTCCGGCTTTCTGACCGAAAAAGAATCGGAATTGAAACCGATGTTCGAGGAAGCTCTGCGCCATGGCATTCAAGTCGAAACGCACGCGATCGGTGATCGCGCGAACCGCGTAATCCTCGATCTTTACGAGCAAGCGTTTAAAGCGGTGCCGCCTGAGCAAAGAAAAATCCGCGAACCGCGCTGGCGGGTCGAGCACGCACAAATTGTCGATCTTGCGGACATTCCGCGCTTTGCAAAGCTCGACGTGATCCCCTCGATGCAACCGTCGCACGCGATTAGCGATTTGTTTTTTGCACCGAGCCGTCTAGGAATGGACCGTCTCGCCGGCGCCTACGCCTGGCAAAGGTTTTTGAAAAGTGGCGCAATCATTTGCGGCGGTTCCGATGCGCCAGTTGAGCGCGGCGAACCGATGATCGAATTTTATGCTGCGGTCACGCGCAAAAGTATCAAAGGCGAATCAGGCGAAGGTTGGCATCCCGAGCAAGCCGTCTCGCGCGAGCAGGCGCTGAAGATGTTTACGATCTGGCCCGCCTACGCCGCGTTTGAAGAAAACGACAAAGGCTCAATCGAAGTTGGCAAGCTCGCCGATTTCACGGTGCTTTCCAACGACATCATGAAAATTCCAGAGTCTGACATTCTCAAAACACGCTGCGTCATGACCGTGATCGGCGGCCAGATTGTGTTTGAAGATCGACTCTAACTTGTTTGTCATGTCGAGCGGATACTA
>CATPAT010000037.1 GCA_955652155.1 uncultured Chthoniobacterales bacterium
ACCTCTCCGGACAACACCGAGAACCCCAACGCCAGGGAGATTTATCCGCAGCACGAGTGCGGGCTTTTCGGCGTGTTCGGACATCCGAACGCCCCGGTCCTGACCTATTACGGTCTTTTTGCGCTCCAGCATCGCGGCCAGGAGAGCGCCGGCATTGTTACCAGCAACGGCCCCGGCACGTCGTTTCTCATTCACAAAGACATGGGGCTTGTTTCGCAGGTTTTTGGTCAGGCCGAACTGGCGCGACTCAAAGGCAGCCGCGCGATCGGCCACACCCGCTATTCCACCACCGGCACCAGCACCATCAAGAACGCGCAACCGTTCGTGGTCGATTGCGTCCGCGGCCAAATGGCGATCGCGCATAATGGCAATTTGATTAACGCGGATGTTTTGCGGGACGAGCTCGAGCGCAAAGGTTCGATTTTCCAAACCACCGCCGACAGCGAGATCATTTTGCATCTGCTCGCGCAGCCAACCGATAACGGCGGTAGCACGCTCGCGGCGCTGCGGAGAATTGAGGGCGCGTTTTCACTCTTGATCATGAGCGAACGCGAGCTGATCGCCGTGCGCGACCCTTTTGGCTGGCGGCCGCTCTCGCTCGGCAAACTCGACAACGCTTACATCCTCGCTTCCGAGACCTGCGCGTTTGATTTAATCCACGCCGAGTTCGTTCGCGAAATTAAGCCTGGTGAAGTTTTGATTATCGATGAGAAGGGAATGCGTTCGGAATTTCCGTTTCAACCCCAACAGCCCGCCTTCTGCATGTTCGAGTACGTTTATTTCGCGCGACCGGACAGCATCATCGGTGGGGTTAATGTCGGCAAAGTCCGCACCGAAATGGGCCGCGAACTTGCCCGGCAATTTCCGGTGGAAGCTGACATCGTCGTCCCGGTGCCGGACTCGGGCAATTACGCGGCGCTCGGTTTCGCCGAAGAGATGAAGATTCCATTCGAACACGCGTTCGTTCGGAATCACTATATCGGCCGAACGTTTTTGCAGCCGAGTCAGCTCATCCGCGATTTCGATGTGCGGGTGAAATTAAATTTGATCAAGGAAATGGTGGCGGGGAAACGCGTCGTGGTGATCGACGATTCAATTGTGCGCGGCACGACCGCGCGCGCCCGAGTCGTCAATTTGCGCGAGGCCGGCGCGAAAGAAGTGCACATGCGGGTGAGCTGTCCGCCGCACCGCTTCGCCTGCCACTACGGAATCGATTTTCCCGATCCACAAAAGTTGATCGCGAATCAGATGTCGATGGAAGAAATCCGAAACTATCTCGGGGTCGATAGTCTCGGTTACCTCGACGTCGAAGGAATGGTGCGCGCAACCGGAAGGCCGGTAAACGAATTTTGCCTCGCCTGTTTTACCGGCAATTATCCCCTCCCGGTCGATCCCGCGCTCGACAAGTTCATCATGGAAAAGCGCGAGGCGAGGTCGAAGGCACTGATCGAGCAGGAACGGCATCCGACGCTGTTCGCGGACCTGAAATGATTGGAATGACAAAGCACGAATGTCGAATGACGAAGGAATGACGAAACACGGATCGTCTCGTCATTCGTCATTGGTCATTCGTCATTTCGCCCGCTCGCCAAGGCGAAGCAAAAGGCAAAAGGCGTACGCTCGCGCGGGCGTAGATGTCGATCTTGGCAACAAACTCAAGCGCCGCATTCAATCACTCGTCCGGCAAACGCACGGACCGAAGGTATTGGGAAAAATCGGCGGCTTTGGCGGTTTGTTTCGCGCGGACTTCGGCGCAATGCGCGATCCCGTTCTGGTCGCGAGCATCGATAGCGTTGGCACGAAGTTGAAAATCGCGTTCGCGATGAACAAGCATGACACGGTCGGCGCCGACATGGTGAATCATTGCGTCAATGACATCGCCGTTCTTGGCGCGCGCCCGCTTTTCTTTCTCGATTACATTGGCTGCGAAAAACTTGAGCCGCGAGTGTTCGATCAACTCCTTCGCGGATTCTCGCGTGCCTGTCGCAGTGCCGGTTGCGCATTGATTGGCGGCGAGACCGCGCAGCTGCCGGGAATGTACCGCCAAGGCGAATACGATTTGGCGGGTTGCATCGTCGGGGTGGTCGATCGCAAAAACATTATCGACGGCCGCAAAATCAAGCCCGGCGACGTAATTCTCGGACTCGCCTCGAACGGTTTGCACACCAACGGTTATTCGCTGGCGCGGAAAATCTTGTTCGAAAAAATGAAGCTAAAGCCGAGGTCGCGCTTGCAAGGATCGACCATGACTGTCGGCAACGAGTTGCTTCGTGTGCACAAAAATTATCAGCCACTGCTCGCGAAAGTGCCGGCAGGAATCATTAAAGGACTCGCTCACATCACCGGCGGCGGACTGATCGATAATTTGCCGCGCGTTCTCCCAAAGAAGTGCGACGCAGTGATCGAAACGAAATCGTGGCAGGTGCCGCGGATTTTCAAACTTCTGCAGGAAAAGGGCCACGTGCCCGCGAGCGAAATGTATCAGGTCTTCAACATGGGTATCGGAATGGTCGCAATCGTTTCTGAGCACGACGCCAAGCGCGCGATATCGATCTTGTCCGCCAGTCGGACGGACTCGTCCCGTGGCGAGCGAGCGAAACGAATCGGCCGGATCGAGCGCGGCACGGGAAAAACACGTCTTGTTTTTTAACCGCGGATCACGCTGATATCGCGGATCGCGCAGATTCTTTTCGCATTTATCCGTTTGCATCCGCGTAATCCGCGGTTGATCGGATTGCAATGGAGAAGCGCCGCCTTGGAAAAACCGACATGGACGTTTCCGTCCTCGGCTTTGGAGGATCCGAGATCGGCTACGAGCACGCGTCACCTGAAACCGTGGCCGAATTGTTGAACAGCGCCCTCGACGCCGGTCTCAACGTGATCGACACCGCCGAATGTTATTACAACAGCGAGGAGTTGGTCGGACAGACGGTGAGTAAGCGCCGGAAAGAATTTTATCTTTTCACGAAATGCGGTCATCCCCACGGAATGGAGAGCGGCGCGAATTGGTCGAAAGATTCGATCCTGAAAAGTATCGAGCGCAGTCTGGATCGACTAAAAACCGATCGCCTCGATCTCGTGCAATTGCATAGTTGCTCGGAATCAACCTTGCAAAAGGGCGAAGTGATTGACGCGCTCCAAACGGCGCGCGAGCGGGGCTATACCCGATACATCGGTTACAGCGGGGACAGTCGCGCGGCCCACTTCGCCATGGCATGCGGCGCGTTCGACACCCTGCAAACTTCCATCAGCATTGCCGACCAGGAAGCAATCGATTTGACCCTTCCGTTAGCGCGGGAAAAACAAATGGGCGTGATCGCGAAGCGGCCGATTGCCAACGCGGCTTGGAAAACGGGGCACCGTCCAATTGATTCTTATCATCACGAATACTGGGAACGATTGCGAAAGTTGAATTACGATTTCCTCCACCACGATTTGGAGAAAGGTATTTCGATCGCGTTGCGCTTCACGCTCAGCGTTCCCGGAGTCCACACCGCGATTGTCGGTACGAAAAAGCCCGAACGCTGGGAGCAAAACGCCAAATTGCTGGCGGAGGGCCCACTCGACGAGCCAACGTTTCGCAATATTCGTGAGCGCTGGGAAGAATACTCGCCCCGGATCTGGATCGGGCAGACCTAATTTGAACCCGCCAATCATGCGAAACACACGAATGAAGATGATTTTTAATCAGGAACCCAGGAAACCAGGAAACAGAAATTCCGATTCCTCTCAACTGCTCAACATCTCAACGACTCAACTTCTTATTCGCGTTGATTCGCGTGATTCGCGGCCTAATCGACTCTTATGAAGCAGAGAAAACTTGGACGGGGCGGACCGTGCGTTTCGGCGATCGGTCTCGGCTGCATGGGCATGTCGGACTTCTACGGCGACCGCGACGAAGAAGAATCCATCGCGACGCTGAACCGCGCGCTCGAGCTCGGCATCACTTTTTTCGATACCGCCGACGTGTATGGACCGCACAGCAACGAACAACTGGTCGGCCGAGCGCTCAAGGGGCACCGCGAACAGGTCATTATCGCAACCAAGTTCGGAATTTTGCGCGACCCAACCAAACCGGAGTTTCGCGGCATCAGCGGCAAGCCCGATTATGTCAAGAAAGCGTGCGAAGGAAGTCTGCGCCGGCTCGATGTCGATGTCATCGATCTCTATTATCAGCACCGCGTTGACCCGGACACGCCAATTGAAGAGACAATCGGTACAATGGCGGAGTTGGTTCGCGAAGGCAAAGTGCGGTTTCTTGGATTATCCGAAGCTGGCGCCGACGCAATTCGCCGCGCGCACGCCGTTCATCCGATCACCGCGCTGCAATCGGAGTATTCGCTTTGGACGCGAGATCCGGAAGATGAGGTCCTTCCGGTTTGTCGCGAGCTTGGGATCGGTTTCGTCCCCTACAGTCCTCTCGGCCGTGGATTCTTGACCGGCAAGATTCAAAAACCGGAAGATTTACCTGACGACGATTACCGCAAGACGACGCCGCGATTTCAGGGAGAGAACTTTCAGCGCAACCTCGAGATCGTGAAGCGAGTGGAAGAGATCGCCCGGGAAAAACGCTGCACGCCAGCTCAGCTCGCGCTGGCGTGGGTCCTGGCCGAAGGTGAAGACATCGTTCCGATTCCAGGAACGAAACGGCGAAAGTATTTGCAGGAAAACATCGGCGCGCTCGATGTCGATCTTACCAGCAAAGACCTCGAGCGAATCGATGAACTCGCGCCCAAAGATGCCTTCGCCGGCTCTCGATACCCGGAAGCGATGATGAAGCTACTTAACCGATCGTAATTCGGAACTAGCGCTTTTCGGACGATTTTTCCTTCAGCGCAGTCGCATCGAACGGACAGAATGCATAGTTTCCGGAAGTTCGTTACCGGACAAGGTCCTTATCCATACAAGATGAAACTACTCAATCGCGTGTGGCGATTAAGTCTAAGCCAGCTACTTTAGTGCTGAACTACCGGTCGGCCTAGCTTACTTGCTCTTGCCTTTTGCTTTTCTTCTGGCCGCCCAGCGCGCTTTCATTAGCTGTGAAAGTCTTCTCCGACCGGCTGCGGTAATTCCGCCTTTGCGTTTTCCACTTTTCTTTGCTGTTTTCGCACCGCCGCCGCGTGCTCTTACTCGCGCCCATCTGGCGCGCGCCGCCGCGGCGATCTTTGCCCTGGCTGCCGCGGACATTCGGCGTCGTCCGCCACTACGAGGAGCTGCCGTTGCACCGCCGCCCCCGCTTCCGCCAACCAAACCCCTCAGTCGTCTTTCCAAAGCGTCAATCTGGCGACGAATCGATAAAGCCTGCATCAAGTTTCGCGTTGATAAGTCCATAGCCGTTTTCGATAGAGTAAAGTTCTTCCTAATGCAAGAGATAGTTAGAAGCAGCGTGACCTAAAAGTTACGTTACGTCCACTATCACCGTGTTATCCTGTCGTTTCGTCGTAGAACTAGCGCTGACGCAGTCATCGTCTGAACAATTTCGTTGCGCTGATTTATAGTGACATTGCGTAGACGCACAACCCCATGATTTGGCTTCGATCGCGACACGCGAAGATCGACAATCTCGGTCTCGACTTGCAACCCATCACCGGGTCGCACTGCATTCGGCCAACGCAATTCATCCACACCGAGACCAATCGCGCCTTCGGCAAAGTTCAGCGTCTGGACAAACAGACGCATCGTAATCGCCGCCGTATGCCAGCCGCTTGCGATGAGACCTTTGAACATTGTTTGATCGGCAACGGCCGCATCCAAATGAAACGGTTGCGGATCAAACTCGCGCGCGAATGAAATAAGTTGCTCTTCGCTAACCTGGTATGTAGCCGACTTGAACCGATCACCGGCCTTAAGATCTTCAAAATAGCGCTGGCTCATCGGAAATCATTCTTTTGCCGCATTGCCCCGGTTTCAGCAACGTGTAAAATATCGCGCCATTGCTCGCCACGCGCCATGCACCGTAGTGCGGGCCTGCCGCGCCGCAGTCTTGGCGAAGGCGGGCGGTTAGCTCAGTGGTAGAGCGTCTCGTTTACACCGATACCCAGCGAAAAATCCCATTTAATCTCACCTGTTCTCACGTGCATTTTCCCTCTAGCCGACCGCTGAGCGCATGATCTCAAGCGGTCTCAATCGAGCCTCAAAAAGTCTCGCCGGTGGATAAAACCGGTGGATAAAGAATGGACGCGGTTCAGCCCTGCTCCTCGACCTCCTCGCTTTCCTGCTTTCAGGCAACCGGGCTGAAGGGCTGACGTAGGCTCTCCCGTTTTGCCCGCCAATTCCCAGTTGCTGTGTGTCAAATCGTCGATTTAGCGCGGAAGAACCGTCCTTGCATAACGCGGTCGCCGGAGAGATTAGCTAACTTGCCGAAACGGGCGGATATGACGAACGACAGCGCAGGGTTGAGCAAGCTAGAATCTCATCTTTGGGAAGCAGCGAACATTTTGCGCGGGCCGGTGGATGCGGCGGACTTCAAAACCTACGCCTTCCCGCTTTTGTTTTTCAAGCGCATCTCGGACGTGCATGACGAGGAGTATCAGGCAGCGCTTGCAGAATCGGGCGGCGACGAGGAATACGCGCAATTCCCGCAGAATTATCGCTTTCAGATTCCCGACGATTGCCACTGGGATGACGTTCGCGTGGTCACAACAAATGTTGGCCAGGCGCTGCAAAAGGCCATGCGCGGGATTGAGAAGGCGAATCCCGAAACCCTCTACGGCATTTTCGGCGATGCAGCGTGGACCAACAAGGATCGCCGCCCGTTATGTCGCTAGCGGCCAGAAAACCACTATTTTAAAGCCCGGCGTTGATGCGAGCGGCGCGGAGCAATTTAAGGAACCGTAAGTAAGGCTTGGAAAATCGTGCCTTCGGGCGCGTCCGTCTCGGCATTGACCGAAACGTCCATACCAATTTCGGTTATCCCAAAATCGGATAATGAGAGGCACCGTTGCCGGTTCGAGTGCGGCCGGCGTGAGACTATTTTCTTAGTCGCTCCAGTGCTTCGATCAATTCCTCGCTTCGACCACGAATCTCTTGTCGGTGCGCGGAAGCCAGCTCTTCGATCAACTTGTCACCCTGGGGGGTGAGCTCGAGAAATCGACGGCGGCGATCGCTCCGGACTGCCGTGCGTGTGATTAATTCTCTTTCGACCAAGCGGTCGACAATGTTGACAGCGGAATGATGTCTTACCTGAAGGCGCTCACTCAGTTGCGAAATGTTGAGCCCTCCGCTCGAAGCAAACACCTTGATCGCCAAGAGCGCCTCGTATTGCTCGGGGCTAAGATGGCTCTTAGCGCTTAGAAAATCTTTGCTAAAACGCAGGAACTTGCGCAGCAAATAGCGAAAATTAGCCAAGGCCTCGTAATCACCAGGCTCATGTCGGGGCATTCGACCTCCTTTCGGACTGCGCCTGATTAAATATCGACCGTCGATATGTTGGCATGGCGGGTGCTATTTCTTCTATACTATTATGAATACGTCCACGGCAAAGTCGCACCGGGGCTTCACCCTCGTCGAAATCATGATTGTCGTTGCCATTATTGCTCTCTTGGCGGCGATCGCGGTCCCGGGTTTCCTCCGGGCGCGCAAACGCTCGCAAGCCAGCCGAATTCTGAACGATCTGCGAATGATCGACTCGGCATGCGACCAATACGCCATCGAAACCAACCGAACAACCGGTGCCACCGTCAACATCGCCGATTGGACGAACTACTTGAAAAAGGGTTCACTCCTTTACAACAGCGGAAACAGCTTATTGGGGTCTGCCTATGGTAACCAAGTGGTTGACACTATCCCAACGGTGCCTCCAAACGACTACGCCACATTGTCGGACGTAGCCGGCGTCGGCTTTTGGTCGCCCTACGGGCCATAGCCCGATTGGGTTCGGCGCAATCTTAAAGCAACGGATTTCTCTCGGCGGCTAGAATCTTGCTCCCGATTCGTCGGCATGGATGGACAGACGCCCATCGATCAATTGGAAGAACTAACGGACGTTAATATTGCAATCAGAATGATTCAGGACGCCCAAGACAATGCGACTGACTCAATTGTGTTGGTGTCTGGAGACAGCGATCAAGAACCAGCGATCCATTGGATTCACGACAGATTCCTTAAAATTTCGCTCACGGTTTACATTCCTGTTCTTCCGTCGGAGGCAGGTCAAAGACGAATCGACTTTTACGGCAGCATTGGCGTTTCCTGTACTCCGCTTCCTTTGGACGGTTTGACAGCTCATCAATTGCCGCCTGTTGTTAAACTCTATGAGGGCGGCGTTTCTAAAGGTGCTGCCATGCGCCCAAAAGAATGGGCGATTACCACCTAATTCGGGCTAATTCGGCCTATTTCGGGCAAGTTAGGACACTACCAGGCGGTGCTACACTGCAAAAGGTTTCAATGATCCAAAGATTCATTGATTCAATGATTCAAAGATTCAATGATTCAATGATTCAGGGATTCAAATGCTCCAAGGCAAATCTTTCTGAGGAACGTTTGAGCAAATCTTGCGAACAAGATTAATACGTACCCGCGCGCGGCTTTAAGGATTCCAAGAAATATTCTAGCGATTCTGTGACGAGTTCCGAACTGCAGTGCGAGCTTCCGATTTCGTAGATGAGGTTTTACTACCCCGGCTGTCTACAGGAACTGGACCCGTCGGAGCCGCACTTGGCAAAGTCGCCGGACTGGTTGATGGCAGCGGGGGCAGTGAGGTGCGTGTTTGTCCCTGAGTTATCGACACATCGTTACCGTCAATGATGCCGTTGGCATTAACATCTTCTCTGAAGTTGGTAGCGGTCACCGGCTGACGAGTCTGCCCTTGCACCGCCGAGACATCATTTCCGTCGACAAGGCCGTTAGCGTTTACGTCGCCAAGGAGCACGCCCATTTGTACAGAAACGTTGCCGGAATTATTTTGCGAATCAATCACGTTATTCAAAGTAACCGTGGTGTACTGGGCGTTGGGAACTCCGGTGAGATTCTCCGTGCATTGATTCGTCTTCGGCCCACTGCTGACGGAGCCACCAGTCGTGCCGGCGCTACCGCAATTGGTCACGTCGTTCACGAACGTAAACACAACCGAGTAATTGCCGCTACTGCCGCCGCTCCGACACTCAACTCCACGGGTTCCGGTGAGCGGCAGGTTAACATCGAACGTGCCAGCGCTGCCGTGGGTGAGCCTGGATACCACGCTCAACAACGGCACGCTCAGAAACGCATTCCGCACCGATTCCGTGATGCTCTCCGAGCCGTTCAAGTAGCCGCTGTCATAATAACCGCGAGCGCGGATGTAGAAGTTCTGTCCGGTCGGCAGGTTCAAACCTGTCAGGGTCCAGTTGCTGCCGGCCGCCGTGCCGTTGCCCAGGGGAGTGTAGTTTACATTGTCGGTTGAATACTCAAAGGTAACGCGCCTGAATTGCGGGCTTGAGCCGCCGCGTGTCCAGGTAATGGTGGTTTGCGTCACAGCCAGGTTTTGCAGCGCAGCGGTATCGTTACTCAAACGGGCAATGTAATTGCGCGTCTGTCCGCCGATGCTGTTCGTTCCGTTGAAAATGCCGCCCGCTAAAAT
>CATPAT010000038.1 GCA_955652155.1 uncultured Chthoniobacterales bacterium
CGTGGCAAACGCCACGGGTTTCTTCGCAACCACAGTGGGTTCGGTCGCCGATTTCGGATGGTTGCTTCGTCTGACCAATCTCACCGGAACAGTCCATTTGCCGCAAAAGCTGGCCATGTGGCGGTTTCACGGAGACCAATTAAGTATTCGCCGGGATCGCACTCGTCGGTTTGCAATGAGGATGTTGTGCGAGAGTGGTTTGGCGGAGATATACGAACGCCATCGGGACCGCTTGACACGCGGGGACTGTGCGATGCTCCTCTTGATTTGCAGATCTCGTCTGGAATCTACTGTGATTGGGCGTCTGTATTACCGGTGCCGGGTCGTTATCCGCCTCTTCAAGATATTCTTGGCGAAACCTGCCAGTACTTTCCGAGCGATTCGACGTGCGCATTTTCAAGTCGGAAGCCCAGGATGGTCCTTACTTCGGGCGATTTTGCAACGTAGGATGCTTGCCCCACAAAAGCTCGACACCATCAGGCTTCGGTAAGATGTCGCACCAATGTCCACGAAAAGCATTCAGGACGTGAAAAAGAACGACGAGCAATGGGAAAAGCGCATGTCTGCACTTCGGAACTAGCCGAACTAAAGGCTTGTTCCACGAGCAAAATCCCGTAAACTGACTGCCCCGATATGGAACGTCGCCCCCGGCGACCGATTTGCCATAAGGAATGAACGTAGATCCTGCAAAACTTAGTTTGAGCAATTTCCTCGCGGGCGAAAGCCGCGACCCATTGCAAGCCCCCCCAAGTTTCACCGCCTGGATGCAGGCCGGCGCGTGGGCGGTTGAATTATATGAGCCGGAATTGCTCGCCAGTGCGGACGCCCGCACCAGCATCAGATACGACGGCAAGTCGCAAAGCGTCATCAATCTTTGCTCTTACAATTACCTCGGTCTGGCCAACCATCCTGATGTCATCGCCGCGGCCCATGAAGCGCTTAATACTCACGGTTTGGGTGCCTGCGGTTCGCCGATGCTCTCGGGCATGACCGATCTTCATCGCGAACTCGAATCGCGAATCGCAAAATTTCTTGGTCGCGAGGACGCCATGCTCTTCAACAGTGGTTTTGGCGGCGCACTCGGCACAATTTCCGGGCTGCTCCGCAAGAGCGACGTCGCGGTTCTCGATAATCGATCGCACCTGAGCCTGCGCGACGGCGCCGTGCTGTCTCGTTGTCGCACCGAAAAGTTTGAGCACAACGACGCGGCATCGCTCGACGCCGCTTTGAGTCACAAGAGTGGACGCCGACAGCTTGTCATCCTAGAAGGAATTTATTCGATGGACGGCGATTTCGGAAAGTTAATGGAGCTAAGCAATGTCGCCGAATCGCACGGTGCCAGCATTTTTGTTGACGAAGCGCATTCTGTTCTCGGCTGCGGGAAGCAGGGTCGCGGCGCGGCTGAAGAATTCGGAGTCGAAGACCGAGTTCCGCTCATCTACGGCACATTTTCGAAAGGGTTCGGTGCGCTGGGTGGATTTGTCGCCGGATCGAAAGAGACCCTCCAATACCTGCGGTTTTATGCGCACCCTTATGTTTACTCGTGCGCGTTGCCTCCGGTTGTCATCGCCGGTCTTCTTAAAGCGTTGGAGATTGCGATTCGCGACGGAGCGGCCTTGAGAAAGGTCCTTTGGGAAAACGCCGATTATTTTCACGAAAAACTGGGCGAGCTCGGGATCGACACCGGAATGTCGACAACCTACGTCATGCCGCTCGTCATCGGCGACCGGGAACGAATGTATCGGCTCGGTCATGAATTGCGACGACGCGGGCTCTGGGTCGCGCCGGTCGATTACCCGGCGGTTCCACAAAATCGAATTTGTTTCCGTGCCTGCGTGACGGCGAAACACACTCGCGCGGATCTCGACGAAGCGCTCAACATCCTCGCCGATACACTTACGCCGGCTGTGCAAGAAACGGCGCACGTTTCCTGAGCCGGCGGGTCGCAGCTGGAGCAATGGAGATCGATCTCGAGACCGGCGCCGCGTCGGCCACAGTCGAAAAAACATACAAGGCGCCTGAACTCGAAGGTTGGATCGACATTTACTTTTATCGCAAAGTCGGGTTTCAACTGGCACGGCTGTTCGCGGCATTGGGTCTAACACCGACAACGGTGTCTGCCATTGGCTGCATCTGCGGAGTAACCGCGGGCCACTTTTACTATTACCGCGATTTACGCCTGAACATTTCCGGCATGCTTCTGCACGTCGCCGCGAATGTTTTCGATAATGCCGATGGCCAGCTTGCGCGCCTGACCAACCAGACAACCCGAATGGGCAGGTTGATCGATGGTGTGGCCGACCATCTCGTCTGGCTAAGCGTCTATTTTCATTTGGCGTTGCGCTGTGTGTCGGAAGGTTCGCCTCTCGCAATCGCTGTTCTAGCCCTTGCCGCCGGGCTCAGCCATGGTTGCCAGGCCGCGGCCGCTGATTATTGCCGAAGCGGTTACCTCTATTTCGTCAGAGGACGCGCGCGCGCCAATTTGGATTCATCCGTTGAGCTGCGAAGCGAATTCCAGCGTCTGCGTTGGCGCAATCAGCCGTGGCAAAAAGTTCTGCTCGCGTTCTATCTGAATTTTACATCGCAGCAGGAGCTTTTCGCGCCCGGCCTGCAGCGTTTGCATCAGGTGACCGAGCGCGCGTTTTCGGAGGAAATTCCGCTTTGGCTGCGGGATGGATATCGCCAACTTGCCCGGCCATTCCTCGCTTGGTGGAGATTGCTCATGACCAATACCCGCATGCTGCTGCTCTTTCTCCTTTTGTTGATTGGTCGGCCGATTTGGTACTTTTGGATAGAGGTCAGCTTGTTCAATTTTCTCCTCGTCTATCTGCTCTGGCAGCAGGGAAACGCTTTGCGCTCGCTGGTTCAACTCGTCACCGCGCGGCGTGCAGCAGTCTAGGTTGTCAGCCGTGTCGCAGATCGAAGTTTCACAAGTAACTGACCGCAAAGAGCGGGATCAATTCATCAAGTTTCCGTGGCGGATCTATCGAAATGATCCGGCCTGGGTCCCGCCGCTGATTATTGAGCGCAAAGCATTTCTCGATCGCAAACGCCAGCCGTTTTACCAGCACGGTGACGCCGCGCTCTTCCTCGCTAAGCGAAATGGCGAGATCGTCGGCCGCATCATGGCGAGCGACGATCCAAACTATAACGCGCTCCATCAATCGAACGTCGGCTGCTTTGGTTTGTTTGAATCAATCGACGATGTCGATGTTGCGAAGGCTTTGTTGGACGCGGCGACGAAATGGGTTCGCGGCCAAGGACGCACTGAAGTGCTCGGACCGATCGATTATTCCACGAATTACGTTTGCGGATTATTAATTGAGGGCTTTGAACATCCGCCCACTATCTTGACCGCGCACAACCCGCCGTATTACCGGCGGTTGATCGAAACCAGCGGTTTTCAGAAAGAAGTCGATTGGTACGCCTGGTGGTTCGATCCGGAGAACGCACCGGTCTCGCGATTGCGCCGGCTCGTGAACGCGCGCGCGCGAAAAACGTCGGTGAGAATTCGTCCGATCGATCTTCGCCGCGTCGCGGACGACAGTCAGCGTCTCGCCGCTGTCTTCAACGAAGCCTGGAAGAATAACTGGGGTTTTGTGCCTTTCACCGAAGCGGAAGCGAAACACATGGCTAGTGAAATGCGCCCGATCATCGATCCGCGGATGACATTGATCGCGGAAGTCGACAACGCGCCGGTCGCGTTCGTGATTTGCGTGCCCGACATTAACGTCGCGTTGCAGCACTTGAACGGACGACTGACGCGTTTTGGTCTGCCAATTGGATTAATCAAGTTGCTCTACTATCGTCGCAAAATTCGCACAGCGCGTTTCATTGCGCTCGGCGTTTTGGAAAAGTATCGGCGCGCCGGCATTGCCGAGACGCTTGTTCTGCTAGTAATTGAAGAGGGCGCAAGCCGCGGCTTCAAGGGCGAGCTCAGCATGACGCTCGAAGAC
>CATPAT010000039.1 GCA_955652155.1 uncultured Chthoniobacterales bacterium
ATTTGCCGCGGCAAAGAAACCGCCGAGGAATGGCTCGATGTTCATCGGACCTGGCATCGGATGGGCGGCCGCAGCACTTGCACCATGCTTTACGGGCACATTGAAACGCTCGAACAACGTGTCGATCATTTACGACAACTACGTGGCCTTCAGGATGAAACCACCGGGTTCAGCGGCTTTGTTCCGTTTGCCTTCGAGCCGCAAACCACGGTGCTTGCTCATATCAAACGCGCCTCCGCCGTTGAGCAACTTCGCAATCTGGCCGTTAGCCGGATTTATCTCGATAACATCGACCATCTGACTGCTTATTGGGTAAGCTTGGGTCTGCCGCTGGCGCAGGTGTCGCTCAGTTACGGGGTAGACGATTTGCACGGGACAATCATGGAAGAAAAGATTTTCCACATGGCTGGCGCGACCACGCCGCAGCAGCAAAGCATCGCTGCGCTGGAGCACGCCATTCGCGAGGCTCGACGGATTCCGGTCCAGCGCGACAGTTATTACCGGCATCTCAACGGCTCAGAGCAAAGATCGACGTCGAGCCGACCGCGCTCTGAAGCGGAGCTCGCCTGCGCCTGAAGAGTGCAGGATCGACAACCGCTACGAATTGGCTGCGTTAAATATCTCAACGCGCGTCCGCTCATTTTCGGCTGGCCAACCTATGTTGTGCTCGATCATCCATCTGCGCTCTGCGCGCAGCTTGCCCGCGGCGAGCTCGACGTCGCCCTGGTCTCCAGCTTCGAATTTCTTCGCAACCCGATTTACCGGATCGTAGATGGCATTTCTATTTCATCGGATGGCCCGGTTTACAGCGTTGTGGTCGCGCAGGTCGGCGAGATCTCAGCGGTGGAGCAGATCGAGCTCGACCCGGCCGCGGAAACTTCTGGCAATTTGCTGCGCTGTTTGCTCAGCGAGTTGAAGCTGAGGCCGCGGTTCGTTGCAACGTCGACATCCTCTCTTGCGAAAGAGAGGGCGCGCTTGCTCATCGGCGATCAAGCCATTCGGTTCCGGCAACAGCCTGGAAGCGAATTCCAGTTTTGGGACCTCGGCGAAAATTGGCAAAAACTTGTCGGCCTTCCATTTGTTTATGCGCTCTGGCTCGTGCGTCCGGAAGTTGCCGATCCAAAATCAATTGCGGATCGGCTGCGCGCGCTGCGCCATAAAAATCTCACCGACATCGACGATCTGATTGCCGGCGAAAAGGAATTCGACCGTGGTTTTTGCGACCGCTATTACCGGGAGCATCTCCGATTCAGTTTTGGAGAACGGGAGAAGAAAGGCCTGCGCGTGTTCCAAGAGTTATGCCGAAAACACGATCTGCTGCCAAAGCGTGACATCACGTTTAGCGTCGTGTAATGCGCCGAGGCGCTAAGGTCTTGTTTGTTTCGGTGCGTTCATGTTCGGACCAGTGGAGCCACCGGGCGGCGTCCATTGTCCGACGACATCGGCGCCGAAAATCCAATCATCTTGAACAGTTCCGTTCACGGAGATGGTTTTTTCGTAATACTTTCTCAGATTAATTTGCTGTTGCGCAAACTCGGTTTCTCTGCGAGCGCGCGTGAGACGCAAGAGCGTGTCCGGACCTTTCAAAAGACTTAAACGATATGCACCATCGACCAAGACAACTTTTCCGGTGAACACCTCGGTCTTGCGTTCGAGCTTGGCCGATTGTTTCTGTGGCGGTCCGCTTGGCTGCTCCAGCATTTTTCGGCCAACCGCGCATCCGGTCAAGGCAAACAGACCCACTGACAACATGATTGCGATCGATTTCACAGCCCCTGTCTATTTAGTGCTCTAGCGCGAGTCAACTGATTATGGACGCGTCTTCTCCGAGTTGTCAGGGAATGTCCTGCAGATAAAATAATCGGTGCCAAGCCGATGGATCCTTCTTCCGCCTGAGGAACTCAATGGCGGTCCAATCTCATGGAGCGAGATCTGCGGCTGCGAATCCATCGCTCGCCTCTTGTTTCGAAAGGGTTTCAACACGGTCGATGAGGTCCAGGCGTTTTTACAGCCGCGCCTGAAATCGTTGAGCGATCCATTTTTACTGCCGAACATGAAAGCGGCGGTGACGCGGATTCTCGCGGCCTTGGATCGACGTGAACGAATTGTCCTTTTCGGCGATTACGACGTCGATGGAGTCACGTCCCTCGCCCTACTCGCCGAAACGCTTCGCGCTTACGGTGCCATTCCGGATTTGTTTTTGCCGTCGCGGATGGAAGAAGGCTACGGGCTGAGTCATGACAGCGTTCAGCGCTGTATCCAGCAATTTCACCCGCAGCTTCTCATCGCGCTCGACTGTGGGACATCTTCAGGCGCGGAGATTGTCGATCTTCGGAGACGCGGCGTTGAAGTAATCGTGCTGGATCATCATGAGCCCAAATCGGCGGCTCCAGAATGCGTTGCGGTCGTAAATCCAAAAGTCGACCCTGGATCGCCTTTTCACTATTTGTGCAGCGTTGGAATTGTCTTCAAGCTTTGCCACGCGCTTTTGAAAACGCGGCCGGTCGATTTTGATCTCAAATCGAAACTGGATTTGGTCGCGCTCGGGACCGTTGCCGACATTGTGCCACTTCGCGGCGAGAACCGGACGCTTGTTCAGCGCGGCGCGATCGAAATTGCGAGATCGACCCGGCCGGGCTTGAAAAAGTTAATTGAAGTCAGCGGGGTGAAGCCGCCAATTTCCACCGAGGACATCGGTTATCGGCTTGGACCGCGTTTGAACGCAGCCGGACGTCTGAGCACCGCCGAAAAATCACTGCGCCTTTTGCTGACGCAAGATGGGGCCGAAGCAACTGAGCTGGCCGAATTTTTGGACAAACAAAATCGCGAGCGGCAGGAAGTTGAGAAACGAATTTTTGCGGCCGCGGAAGCGAAAATCGCGAAGGAATTCGATCCGTCGCGCGATGCGGCGATTGTCGTGTTCGAGCGTGACTGGCATCCTGGTGTTCTCGGAATCGTGGCCTCTCGCATAGTGCACAAGTACCATCGGCCCGCGATTGTGATCGGTCTTGATGAGAATGGCGTCGGAAAAGGGAGCGGCCGCAGCATTGAAGGTCTCAATCTCGTCCAGACATTGACTCGATGCGCGGATAAGATCGACAAGTATGGCGGACACGAAATGGCAGCGGGGCTTACGGTTCAGGAAAAGAATCTCCATCTTTTCGCGAAACGATTCCGTCAGATGGCGCGCGACCTTTTGTCCGATGAGGATTTGCAGCCGCGGTTCCTGCTCGATCACGAGATCAGTTTCGCGGAGTTGAACTTCGATTTTCTGGGGTGGCACGAAATGTTGCAGCCTTTTGGCAACGGCAACCCACAGCCCCTTTTTCTTGCCCGCGGCGTCGAGTCGGTCGCCGTGCCCCGCATTGTGGGCGAAAAACATTTACAGTTGCGTCTACGGCAACACAATTATCATCAACGCGCGATCTTCTTTGGCGCAGCAGCCGATGCGCTTCCGAAGCAGCCGTGGGACATTGCCTTTCGGATTCGCCCGGACGAATACGAAGGCGAAACGCGTTTGGAGATGCGAGTGGAAGCGGTGCGCGAGGCCGCGCCGACGACTTAATGGAAATCGCGCAGCCGCTCGAAGAACTCGATTGGATCCCGCGTCCGAAAATTCTGGCGCTCCGAAGACTTGGGATCACGACCGCGGAAGATTTGCTAACTCATTTCCCGCGACGACACGAAGATCGACATCAGTTTCCGGAATTCCCGCGCGATGAGAGCGACGTGCCGGTCTGTTTGTCTGGAGAAGTGATCAAAACGTCGCTCCGGCGTTTCGGCGGTTGGAAAAAGATTTTTGAGGCGACATTACAGGAACCGAACGCGAACGCGCTCAGTCAGCCGCTCATCTGCCGGTGGTTTAATTTGCACTACGTCCAGAAAATGATCGCCACTGGACAACAACTCGTCATCTTCGGCAAGCCGCGACTCCGGGGAAGCCGAATTTGCATGGATCATCCTGAATTTGAGGTGATTGAGAACGACGAGGAGAAGTCGATCCATCTTCGCCGGATCACGCCGATCTATCCCGGCACCGAAGGTCTTTCGCAGCGGATGCTGCGCAGCATCATTTATCGACTTCTCCAGGACCTCGACACGGCACCGATTGAACCGTTGCTGCCGGAGGACCTGAAGGACGGCGACCGCGCCGAAGCGATTCGGGCGATTCATTTCCCCGAGTCTTGGGAATCGCTCAGTGCGGCACGTGAGCATTTGGTCCTATCCGAATTCTTCGCAATGCAAATGCTGATCGCGTCCCGGCGAGCCGACTCGCATGCGCGCGTGAGCGCCGCGCATTGCGGACGAGGGGACCTCCTCGAGAAATTCCTGCGCACGCTTCCGTTTGAAATGACAACTGCCCAGAAAAAAGTCATCGCTGAGCTCGAGCAGGACCTGGCCGCGAAGCATCCGATGAATCGGCTTTTGCAGGGCGATGTAGGCTCTGGAAAAACGGTGGTCGCGATCGCAGCGATTCTGCTCGCGGTTGAAGCCGGTTATCAGGCGACGTTCATGGCGCCGACGCAGATTTTGGCTGAACAGCATTACACTGTTTTAAGGCGCTGGCTCGAACCGCTCGGCGTCAAGTTGTCGATCCGGACCGCGGCCCGCCGGGAAGAAAGTTTTTTACCATTGCTTGCAGGCAACGAAAAGGCAGACGTGATCATTGGGACGCACGCGTTGCTCTACGAGAAGGTTTCATTTGCGAACCTCGGATTGGTGGTGATCGACGAACAGCACAAGTTCGGTGTGGCGCAGCGTGCGCGCCTGACGAGCCGCGAACCCGCGCCGGACGTGCTGGTGATGACAGCCACGCCCATTCCGCGCACGATCACCATGACCGTGTACGGCGATCTCGATGTTTCGATCTTGGACGAGATGCCGCATGGTCGCGGCAAAAGCATCACCGCCGTGCGCGATTCCTCAAAACTCGGCGAAGTGCTAAGTTTCCTGCGCAAGCAATTGGAAGCCGGGCGGCAGCTCTATGTTGTTTATCCGCTAATTGAAGAGAGTGAGAAACTCGAGGCAAAAGCGGCTGCGACGGAGTACGACCGCTGGCGCGAGCGTTTGCATCCGTACCTTTGCGAATTGTTGCACGGACGAATTCCTGGCCCGGAAAAGCAGGAAATCATGGAGCGATTTCGCCGTGGCGAAACAAAAGTTCTGATCAGCACAACGGTGATTGAGGTCGGGGTCGATGTTCCAAATGCGACTGTGATGTTGGTCGAAAATGCGGAGCGATTTGGTCTGGCCCAACTCCATCAGCTCCGAGGTCGCATCGGCCGCGGCGAGCACAAATCGTATTGCATTTTGCTCACCTCCGAACCATCGTCGGAAGCGGCCGCCAAATTGGCCGTTCTCGAGAAGACAAGCGACGGCTTTGAGGTGGCCGAAGCGGACTGGGAACTGCGCGGCCCCGGCGATTTGCTGGGCACGGCCCAGAGTGGTCTGCCGGCCTTGAAAATTGGCAATCTGCGGCGAGACGCGGAATTGATGCGTCGCGCTCGGAGGGCAGCGATGTCGATCTTCGCGGCCGATCCCAAGTTGGCATCGGCGCAGAATCAACGTTTCCAGCAGTTGATTGTCGAAAAACAGGGACGAACCTTTTCGAACGTTAGCTAAATGAAGAATCTCCTGAAATTTTTTGCCTTTGTCGCGTTGCTTAGCCTGGCGATTTCGGCGTTGTACGACTACCGCTTGAAGCATGGCGGTTTGAGC
>CATPAT010000040.1 GCA_955652155.1 uncultured Chthoniobacterales bacterium
CTATTTCTTCAAGTCGAAGTCTGAGCTCACTGTCGCGGCATTAGAGGCAGAATGGAACAAAAACAAGGCGAACATGGACGCGCTTTTTTCGCCAACAACTCCACCGCTCGAGCGGTTCGATCGCTACTTCGATTATGTGCATGACCGTCTGGCCGAGCTGCAAGAAAAGTGCGGCTCGATCCTCGGATGCCCTCTCCTTAGCATCGGGAGTGAAGTGAGCACACAGGACCAGGGCGTGCGCGCCACCGTCGACCGCATCTGGGATCGCAAGATAAAGTATTTCCAGTCCGCGATTCGGGACGCGCACGCGCAAGGCTTGATTGTGGCGCCGGATCCCGAGGCGAAGGCGAGGGCGCTCTTTGCTTGCTATCACGGGACGCTCGCCCAGGCGCGAATTCAAAACGACGTCGAATTGATCCGCGATTTTAAGGAGGTCGCGCAGGACGTTTTGGGCGTAAAACACGCACCGGCAACGAGCTCGTAATCCATTTTTTTTGCTAATTTTATAGACGACTAGTCAAATATAAATCCACAGAAACCGAAAAAACTCAGCCTTATGAAAACTGAACCACCACTCGAAACGACAGCAGTTTTCCTCCGGACGGTTTCGGTCGCCCTCGCGCAGCTGAAACAGCAGTTACAACACGACTACGAACAGGCTTATCCCGACCTGCGCGAAATCGTCCATCTCGTCCTCGATGAGGAAGAAACAAAAGCCTGGGAACTCTCATTGTTCCCGCATTTGCTTCTTCCTGATCTGGTCGAAGCGCACATCGAGAAGCTCAATCTCCAGCCGGCTGAGACAAAGCATGAAGACGTTTTCGCGCCATCGCACTTCGACGAAATGCCCGTTTATCAATCGGCTCTCGCTTTATGTGGATAGTCAAACTCAACAAAAAGAACCTATAAAACCAGGCAATCTCATTGACATCATCGAGCGGTCTCAGGCGCGACGCGCATCACGAGAGGAGCGCGAACTGAACAATTTCCACGCAGTGATCGGAGGCGCGGTCGCTCCCCTTGGATCGAACAAAAATGGCGCGTGTTTACCAACTCAGATTGGGACATCTCATTCTGGTTCGCCGTTCTCAGTCCAGTGTTCGGGCTTCTGGCCGGTCTTCTGGCGGCTTTCTTAATCTATCATTGAAACAAACCAACCTAACGAACCTTCAAAAAATTGTGAGCACCAACCAACGCAAAATTAATGGAGAAAATGAAATGACAACAAACGAGAAGACGACACCTAAACCTAAAATTGCCTTAAGTCGGCGGGCAAAGGCAGAGTGGACAGGAGATCTGCTCCACGGAAGCGGACGGCTCACGGTCGGCAGCGGGGCGGTCGATGTCCCATATTCGGTCAGATCGCGTTTCGAGGACGGCCAGTCTGCGACGAACCCGGAGGAGTTGCTTGGCGCAGCACACGCCGGGTGTTTCACGATGGCGCTGGCTGCGCAATTGTCTCGTGCTCAGTTCGCGCCGACTGACATTCGTACCGACGCGAATGTGGCTTTCGAAAAAAATGGCGACGCCTTCGCCATTACCGGGATTGAACTCGTCACCTCGGCGAATGTTCCGGGCATCGACGACGCGACGTTTCAGAAATTTGTCGCCGACGCAAAACAGAACTGTCCAGTGTCGAAAGCGCTGGCTGCAATCGAAATCCGCGTCAAGGCGACGCTCGAACAAACGGCCCGCTCACCATCCTCGACCCGAATCGCGACAGCCGACAGGGACGACCAGAGGATGAGCGTATGAGTAAGCTTGAAGGGAAAATTGCGGTTTTTTGAAAACTGAAAAATGAAAGGAACTGAATGAAAAATGGAAAACTGAACGGAAAAGTCGCGGTGGTTACCGGCGCATCGAAAGGAATCGGCGCGGGGATTGCGAAACAGTTCGCGGCCGAAGGCGCGTCAGTGGTCGTCAACTACGCGTCGTCAAAGACAGACGCGGACAAGGTCGTGGGCAAAATCACCAAGCGCGGCGGCAAAGCGGTCGCGGTTCAGGGGAATGTTGCGAAGAAAGCCGAAGTCCAACAGCTCTTTGGGGCGACAAAGAAAGCGTTCGGCAAGATCGACATCCTCGTCAATAACGCCGGGGTTTACGACTTCAAACCTCTTGAAGAAATCACGGAAGAAGAATTTCACCGGGAGTTTAACACGAACGTTCTTGGTATGATGCTGGCGACGCAGGAGGCGCTGAAGCACTTTGGTCCGG
Organism: uncultured Chthoniobacterales bacterium; assembly: GCA_955652155.1. GTDB lineage: Bacteria > Verrucomicrobiota > Verrucomicrobiia > Chthoniobacterales > UBA10450 > AV40. Next base: position 2,215 of record CATPAT010000040.1, read on the forward strand.
AAGGCGGCAGTGTCATCAACATCGGTTCGCTTGCCAGTTCTCTCACTCCACCCACAGGGGTGATTTACAACGCGACAAAGGGCGCGGTGGACGCCATCACACGAACACTGGCCAAGGAACTTGGCCCGCGGAAAATCCGCGTGAACTCCATCAATCCCGGCATGGTGGTAACGGAAGGAGCCGTAGCCGGTGGTTACACCGAAGGCGACATGCGGAAAAATTTCGAAGCTCAGACACCGCTCGGCCGCGTCGGTCAGCCGCAGGACATTGCCCCGGCCGCCGTCTTTTTCGCTTCCTCCGATTCAGAGTGGATCACCGGAGAAACACTTCGCATTGCTGGCGGACTTCGTTAATCGAATGAGAAAATGAATTTAAGAACGACAACCCAAAGGAAATCAAAATATGAAGACTAAATTATATTGGTTCGCGCTGCTTGTGAGCGTCGCCCTGATTGGGCAAACACAAGCTGGTGGCCAGCATGGCGGAGGAGGCGGAGGCGGAGGAGGTCATTTCGCTTCGTCCGGGGGCGCTCCGGCCCGAGGTGGCGGAGGTCCAGCTTTTCAATCGATGCCGGGGCGAAGCTTTGGTGGCAATCGGATGATTTATTCAGGCCAGCGCTTCTCGTCGGTCGGGATGCGTTCGCCGAGATCGATGGAGTTCCGCCCGCAGCAATTCCATTCAAATGCGGGCGGATCAATCGGTTCGGGTCAGTTCAACCGCGGAAATATCAATCGCGGCGATCGGCTCGCGCGATTCTCGAACACAGGGAATCGTGCGATTACGAATCCGAGACGTGAAGGAAATGGCGCAGGCCAAGTTCGGAGCGGAAACGGTCTGCCGACGAACTGGCGGAATCACGTCGCCGCGCAGCATTCGGGCAACTGGCACCGCGATTGGGATCGCAGCCGTGATCACGTGTGGAATGGCCATCATTGCCGTTTCGTTAACGGCTCGTGGTTCATCTTCGACTTCGGTTTCGATCCGTGGTGGCCGTACTGGTATCCCTATGATTACTACGGATACGGGTATTACGGCGATCCGTACGCATACGACTCGAGTTATTACGACGAGGGCGCTTACGGCGATGCCTACTCCGATCAGAATGGCTACGCCGATCGATCCACCAACTCGATCGTTGCCGCGGCGCAGGAGCGTCTTGCGCGTGAAGGCTATTATCGTGGTCAAATCGACGGTGTCGTTGGCCCTGAGACGCGACGTGCGGTTGCGCGCTACCAAAGCAACCACGGCCTGCGCGTTAATGGGAATCTGACGCCGGACACGCTCGGCGCCTTGGGCCTGCGACAAGTCGCCAGTTACTGAGAAGAAAGGCGAATGAACTCGAGATTAAGAATAAATCGTGGTCGGCGGCGGGCCGGCCACCGCTGGCGAGGAATTCTCCAGCGCCAGCAGCGGCGATCTCACGATGCGATGCTGGTGCTGAACATGTCGATCTTCAACTTCGACGATGGGTGGAACCGGATCTTCAATCCGCGCAAAG
>CATPAT010000041.1 GCA_955652155.1 uncultured Chthoniobacterales bacterium
CTCGTGGCCGAGATGCAGCTTCGGATCATAGTTGAGCGGACCGCTGTAATAGAAGCGCAACCGTTGATCGATCGCCCAACGGATCACGTCGCGCATGGTGTAAAAATAAAGATGCAGATCGAGCGCGACATCGTAATCGAGGCCAAGGCATTCATCGTAAATCGTGTCGTCACAAACGAGGCAAAGACTAAACGCGATAATTTTTCCCGACTCTCGCCAGATGAAAAAGCGCGCCCGCTCCGGCATCGTTTGAGAGATGCGACCAAAAAAACCCTTCGTCAGCGTTTCGAATTTCATTGGTGAGCGCTCGTGCACTTGGAGATAGAGCGGATAAATGGCGTCAATGTGCGGCGAGATATCGTTCACGACTTCCATTTCGATCTTAGCCGCGCGCTCCGTTTTCCGGAACTTTCGACGCAAGCTCTTGCGGCTGACGTAACCGAGCGCTTGCAGATATTCGTCGAAGTTTTGAAATGGCAGCTCTAGTCGTGTCATCGGCATGCTCGGCACGTGCGCGTAACCGTTTTTGGAAAGAGCCGCCAGGGTCGAGCGGTAGCTGGCTGGAAAATCTTTGAAAACAACGAGCGAAGTTTTTTTCTCGCGCGCGTAATTGCGCAGCGTCGCGCCTAACGCTTCGGCAATCCAGCGCTTATCTTTCGCGTCACATCCGCCGAGCTCACCGGCGCCGGCCGCACACCCAACCATCAACACCCGCATCGTAAGAAAGCGCGGAAATTTTCTTCGAACAAGATCGACAATCCTGCGAAAAGCTCCGCGCATTCCTTCGACTAGATTTTGCCGCACGAAGAAAACTGGCTGGATGGCGCGAACATTTCCCGAATCGTCCTCGAGCAGCGCGTAATGATATTCAAAATCGTTCGCCAGCGTCTCGTCGATCAGCTCGTAATAACGGTGATCTTTGCATTTGTCCCGAAACGCGCGTTTCCACGCTTCCAAGTCTCGGACACCCGAAAGCGTCAGGATTCTGGCCGTTCCTTGAGCGAAAGGAACGACAACGTCACCGCGCATTTTCGCCACGGGACGAATCCGTCCGACTGGCGGATCGATTCGCCGCGTCGACGTTCTGGACTTTGAGCACGCCGCTGCGGATATGCAGGTCGCGTTGTGGGAACGCGATTTCGATTCCGTCTTCACGCAGCTTCTGCTCCATCGCGAAATTGAGGTCGCTCCGATAACGACGTGGCCGATAGCTCATCTCGCTGCTCCAGACGACCAACTCAAAATCAATGGAATTCTCGCCGAATTTCTCCAGGAAAACGCTCGGCGCCGGATCTTTCAGAGTGTTCGCGTTTTCGCTGGCGGCGGCGAGCAGCGCCTCGCGGACTTTGTTCACATCGCTGCCGTAGGCTACACCCACCGGCAGGCGAAACCGCACCCGCGGATCGCCGTAGGTCCAGTTCGTCACCGGCGAGTCGATAAATTTCGTGTTCGGGACAATCATGGTGATGTTGTCATTGGTCACGATCACGGTGCTGCGGGCCCGAATGTGTTGCACCTGACCGGCGATTCCCGCGACTTCGACCCGGTCGCCCACCGTGATTGGACGTTCAGCCAGAATAACGAGGCCGCTGATAAAATTGCTCGCGATGTTTTGCAGACCAAAGCCAACGCCGACGCCAACCGCACCAGCAAAAACCGTCAGAGCCCCGAGATGAATGCCGGCGTTATCGAGAACAATAAAAATGCCAACGATGAGGACAACATTGCTGACGATCTGCGCGATCGCGTATTGCAACGAACGATCGAGTCCGCTTTTCGCGAGAAAGCGATTGAAGAGAAAGCGTTTCGTCCGCGATGAAATCCAGAAAACCGCGATCAGCAGCGCGATGAGCAGGAAAATTTGAACGAGGCTCAGAGTGACGCCCGGTAACGGCGCATTCCAGGACAACGGCACACCCGCGGCGTTGACTGCGTTCATTGTAAAAAACGCAACTGCGGCCACGCTCAGGATCGTGGTCAGGATTGCGATCAGATTGACGTCGATTTTGAATCGGCTGAAAACACGCCGGACCGCATCGCTTTGCAGCGCGCGGGCCGCGAATACGCCGATGGAAAACCAAATGACGAACGCGACGATGCCGAGAAACGACACATCGTGTCCAAAGACGTGGAGCAATGGCTTTTGCAGCAGCCCGAAATCCATTCTCGTTAGTCTGGGCGCGTTGCGCGCCCGCGCAACCAGGAAACAAAAAACACGGCTAATGCCGTGTTTTTCATTTGATTAAAATGGCTGGATGAGCGGACTAGCTGCTCGCTCCGGCTTCGCCGCCACCCGGCGTCTTGGCGCGTTCTTTGATGTAGTTGATCACGTCGCCGACGGTCTGCAGTTTTTCAGCATCTTCGTCCGGCACTTCTACGGAAAATTCCTCTTCGAACGCCATCACCAATTCCACGATATCGAGCGAATCGGCGCCCAAGTCCTCGATAAACGACGCCTGCGGCGTAACCTGCTCCGGATTCACGCCGAGCTGCTCGACGATGATGTCCTTGACCTTTTCCTCAATCGTTTTGTCCGCCATAAAAATTTTTTGGGTTGGAGCGCAACGCTTACCCCACACGCTGCCGCACCGCAAGTAAAAGAATTAGCGAAAATTCCGCATCCAAATGCCACTGTCCAGAGCGCGAGCTATTTACTTCCTTTGCCCTTGGCGTAGAGAACATTCGTGCCTGACGCCCCTGTCGAACTCGACGAGTTAGTCGATCTGAAAATGCTGCCGGCCTGGGTGAATGAGCCCGCGCCGACCGAACGCTACGCCGGGCATGAAGGCGAAGATCAGCGCGATCGTCGGGGATATGGCCGTCGTGAAGAGCGAGGGCAAAAACGAAAACGCTCAACTTCCAACTTCCAACGTCCAACGTCGAAGTCAGACCAGAACAGGGGATCCGATCGTCCACCGCGAGATCGATTCGGTGCGAGAAAGCCGGGACCCGGGCGGCAGGATCGACATCGGAAAGATCGGCCGGGGTTTGTTGATCGTCAGTCCAGTGCCAGTGCGGCTCGCACCTCGGACCGCCCGTTGCCGCCAATCGCGGTCAAATTTTTGCCGCGCGTGTCTGCTTTTGAAAACGTCGTCGCCCAAATCAAGTCCGGCTCGGTCGCGTATTCGTTATTCGCATTGGCGCGGCTTTTTTTGGAGAAAGCGACGCGTCACGATGTTCAATTGACCGCGCCGCCCGAGTCGCCGCTCTTTCAACTGGGCGAAAACGGCGATGTCTCGGTCGATCGACCATTTCTCGAGCGCAATGCGTTTCGTTTTGCGAAAGCCGACTTTTATAAGGTCGACATCACCGAGACGGAGCCGATCAAAGGAAACTTCACCAACGTAGCGCGGTGCCGGCTGAGCGGCACATTGCTCGGCCCGACCAATTATCACGATTATCAGCGCCGGCTCCGAAATTTGTATGAGCAGCGTTTTAGCCGGCGGATGAGCTTCGCCGATTATCAACGCCAAATTCAGATCGTGACTGATCCGGCGGAGATCGAGAAGTGGAAGGAAGACGCGCGCAAAGTGACGACGTTCTCGACGTTGCGCGAGGAAACGCCGACCACGTTTTCGTCAGCGGCCGAGACAGAGCGGCATTTTCAGCAAAATCATTTGCCGGGACTTGTTCGTAGCGTTTCGGCGTTGACGATCGACGGTCCTGCCAGCCGGCATTTGCAAGATCGAGTGTTGAACCGGCTGATTGAGAACGAATGGACGCGTGAGACGCGGTCGCCGTCGCCGATGATGCAGGAGCTTGCCGCACGGTTTCGTGAAGCCGGCCTTCATGTCTTTCGGCATCGTCGGGGAATGCTCTTTGTCTCGTCCATTTATCCGCGCCCATTCAAGCACGATGAATCCGGGGTCTCGCCGCAAGTTCGGGCAATTCTGGAGAGCGTTGGAACCTCGCCGCGAATTGGCCGGAAAGAACTGGCCGACAAATTGATTGCTGGTCTTACGGCTGACGAAGCGGAGCGCGCGAAAATGGCGCTCGCCTCCAATCTTCGCTGGCTGATCAACGAAGGTTACGTGATCGAATTCAACGACGGCTCACTCGATCTGCCACGTGCGAAAGCGAAAGCGAAGGAAACTGCGGAGGCAGCGACGCCGGAAGAGGACGCAGAAGAAAAAGCGATCGTGGCGGACATCCCTGCGGCGGAAAAAGAAGAACGTGTCGAGGCAGGCGCGCCGCCCGCGAATGAATCAATCGAAGCTCCGAAAGAAAGCGAAAGCGTTATAGCGGCAGTTGTGTCAACCGCCGAACCGGAAAGACAGGCGTCCGCCGCGGCGGACGCCTCTACAACAGAAGAAACAGAAATTGGCGGAAGCTAATGCGGTGGATCGAGCAGTCCCTTGTCCGCCGACGGACGGACTCGTCCCGTGGCGAGTTCGATGTTAATTTTGGCGGCAAAGCCGCAGTAATTTCGGCATCGTCCGACGGAGTGGCCGATCCACCAATCTCGGACTTAGATCGCGCCGGCTTTTTTCAGTGACTTGTAAGCCCCGTTTTTGTTGATCGTTTTCAGCCCCCGCGCGGTCACACGAACGCGGACGAACTTTTTCAGCTCCGGCACCCAGATCCGGTGTTCGTGCAGGTTGGGAACGAACAGGCGCGACACATTCTTGGTCACGTGCCGGCCGACGCCCCCTTTTTTCTTGGCCATACCGCGGCGGTGAATGACGCTGCCGCGGGTGGGCCTCGATCCGGTGATGGTGCAAACTTTCGACATGGTGCAGAAATGCGGGCGCAAAAGGTGCCGCGCGCGCTCGGATTGTCAAGCGATTTGCTCGCGAAGCCTTTCGGAGTTGTTGAACAGAAAATCTATATAAAGGTCAAACTTTACTCGCCCAAATCACGACGACTGTGCAAGATCGACATCTGCATTTGAAACATGGCACAAAAAGATAATCACAAACTGCGGATCGGAATCGTCGGTGCGGGCAATATCGTTCGCACCCGGCATTTGCCCGCGCTGAAAAAGAATCCCGATGTCGAGATCGTCGCCGTCTCGAACTCGACTTACGAGAGCAGTGAACAATTTTGCAAGGAACATTGCCCCGGCGCGACGCCGATGGCGAATTGGGCCGATCTCTTGGCCGTGCCCGATCTCGACATCATCTGGATCGGAACGCCGCCCTACATGCATTCGGCGGTGACCATTTCCGCGCTCGAAGCCGGCAAACACGTTTTTTGTCAGGCGCGGATGGCGATGGACCTTGCCGAAGCCGAAGAAATGCTGGCGACCACGAAACGTTTTCCTGAGCTGGTGACGATGCTTTGTCCACCGCCATTCGGGATGCGTGCCGATTTGCTCGTGAAAAAGCTGCTCGCTGAAAGTGCCATCGGCACGCCCCACGCGGTGCGACTCCAAAGCTTCACCGGTGTCTATTTGAACCCGGAAGCACCGGCCCATTGGCGGCAAAAGATCGAGATTAGCGGGCTCAATGTGCTCACGCTTGGAATTTACGTGGAAGTGTTGCAGCGCTGGCTCGGCAACATCGCCGGCGTGTTCGCGCGCGGAAAAATTCTGAACGCCGAGCGGCGCGGCTATCGCGTGATCGTTCCCGACATGCTCAACGTCCTTTGCGTTTTTGAGAACGGCGCCGAAGGCGTGCTCGAGTTCAGTGGCGTGCACGCCGGTGCGCCGAATGATCGGTTGCGAATTTTCGGCGACCGCGGCGCGTTGCTTTACGATTTCACCAACGAACGGGTTCGCAGCGTGAAGTACGGCGGCCGCGAAATGGAAGATCTCGATGTTCCGAAAGAACTCATTACGGAATGGCGGGTGGAAGACGATTTCATCAACGCGGTGAAATCAAAAGGCCGGGTCCCCCCGCGTCCCAGTTTCGAAGACGGCGTCCGCTACATGCGCGTCGTCCAAGCCGTGGCTGACTCCCGCGCCGCCAACGAATGGGTCGCGATTAAGAAATAATCTTTTCTAAGCGAACGATGGCGCGCTCGCGCGACGAGGTTGTTGCAGCAATCCAAGCGACGTTCCCAGAAAGTAGTCGGGCGCGCGTGCTGGAGTTGCTGGATAGGTACGGCGTTGAATCCTACGAGCGCGAACGCGAGCGGGTGCAGCTCGCGATTTTGAAGCTAAGCGAAGGAAACGAAGAGAAGCTCCGCGAGTTTGTTGCCGTTGCGAAGCGCGATTACCGGGACGTGCTTTTTTGGGCGGCGAATCCGGAGGAAGCGCGATTGGATACGCCGGAGAAGCGCGAACGGGTAAGAAAGATGTTCGAAAAGTTTGGGATCAAGCCGCCGGATGATCTCTGATCTGTCATCCCGAATCAGCGAAGACGATGAGGGACCTCCCACAGGGTGATTGATCACACAACTTCCTCAGCGTGACGTTCGAGTTTTTGCGAGGTCCTTCGCTTGCGCTCAGGATGACAAGCGTGTGTATCAGAATCCGCCTGCGACGCGTTCTCGCGGCCGAACCGATCAGCCTCGCTTGTCACAACAGCGTGCCGCGAAGAATGAACAGCGCCACGTTGAAATAAATTATCAGACCGGTCACATCGACGAGTGTGGCAACGAACGGGGCCGACGAGGTTGCTGGATCGAGTCCAAGTCGACGTAGCAGGAATGGAAGCATCGCCCCGCTGATGGTGCCCCAGAGGACGACTCCGACAAGTGCAGAGCCAACAGTCACGGCAACAAGCCAATGATACTTACCGTAATCAAAAATGTGCAGATATTGCCAGAGCGAGATTCGGAAAAAGCCGATCGTTCCAAGAATCAGGCCGAGTGAAAGTCCCGAGAGAAGTTCCTTGCGCACCACGCGCCACCAATCACGCAAGCGCAATTCTCCCAGAGCCATCGCGCGAATAACGAGCGTCGTCGCTTGCGACCCGGAATTGCCGCCGCTGGAAATGATCAACGGCAAAAACATCGCAAGGATCGCGGCCTTCTCGATCTCGCCGTTGTAACCCTGCATCGCGGTCGCGGTCAGCATTTCGCCGAGGAAAAGAATGATCAGCCAGGTCGCGCGTTTTTTTACCATGCGCAGCAGCGGAATAGTCGTGTACGGCTCGTCCAGCGCTTCCATACCGCCGATTTTCTGGATGTCTTCGGTCGCTTCTTCTTCCGCGACGTCGAGCATGTCGTCGCCGGTCACAATTCCGACGAGCACGCCGCTTGAATCGACCACTGGCAACGCCGCCCGATCGTATTTTCGAAAGGCGTTGAGCGCTTCCTGTTGGGAATCATTCACTTTGAGTGCGGTGAATGTGTGATCGCGAAAGTTGCTCACGCGCGCGTCGAGCGGACGAAGCAGGAACTCGCGCATCCGCAGGTCGTCGATCAATTTGCCGCGTTCATCAACCACGTAGATGATATTGAGCGTTTCGCTGTCGTGTCCGAACTCGCGGACGTGGTTGAGCACGTCCTTCACCGTCCAATCTTCGTGAATGGCGATGAAGTCCGGCGTCATCAAGCGGCCGACGCTGCCTTCGGGATAACCGAGCAACGATTGCGCGACCTGGCGCTCCTCGGGTGTGAGCAGTTTGATCAACTGCCGCGCTGCCGCGCTCGGCAATTCCTCGAGCAGCGCAGTGCGATCGTCCGGCGACATCTCGTTCAAAATTCCGACGACTTGCTCGTGGGCCATTCCGTGCAACAATTTTTGCTGCGCTTCAACATCGAGATATTCAAAAACGTCCGCCGCGAGTGCCGACGGCAGGATGCGGAAAATGATGACTTGGTCGTCTTCGTCTATGTCGAGGATCACCTCCGCGACATCGGCCGGCGGCCATTCGCGAAACATCTCGCGCAACGCGGCAAAATTGCGCGTCTCGATCAAGCCTTTGATTTCGGGTACGAGAATTTTGCCGACCATGAGAACCTCCGTTCCCGCCGCCACCCGAGTTTTAACATTGCGACTGGCCAAGAGCAATCGTTCCGCGCTTGGAATTTGACCGAAACGATTACAAATTGGTGGTAATGCCGCCAGTGGCCACACGTTCGATGATTCAACGCGAGATTGGTGACGATCGCATCTGCGTGCTCACATTCGATCGGCCCGAATCAGGGGCCAACATTTTCGACGCCGCGACCATGAGCGAGCTGGGCGAGCGCGTCGATGCGATCGAACGCGACAACTCCTTGCGCGGTTTGATTATTACTTCCGCGAAAAGATCGATCTTCATCGCGGGCGCCGATTTGAAAACGCTCTTGAAGCAAGCGCAAACCGGCGAGCTGCGTGACTTCATCGCCGAGGGACAGCGCGTCTTCAATCGAATTGCGGCGTTGAAAATTCCGAGCGTGGCCGCAATCCACGGCGCCTGCGCCGGCGGCGGCTACGAAATCACTCTCGCGTGCGACTGGCGCGTCGCATCGGACGATCCGGTGACGCGAATTGGACTGCCCGAGACTACGCTTGGTTTGATCCCGGCCTGGGGTGGAAGCACCCGGCTGCCGCGCTTGATTGGGGAAGACAATGCCGCGGAAGTGATTTTGAAAGGCAAACTTTATTCCGCGAGCGAGGCATTAAAGATGGGTTTGGTGGATGAAATCGCGTCACGAGAGCAGCTCCTCGACGCAGCGCGACGTTTGATCGGCAAAGGAAAGCGGCCTACTGCAAAAGTGTCGCCGTCGAAAGGAAACACTCCGGTCCCGTCCGATCCGAAATCGTCGCGTGCGCGTGCGCTCGCCGTTATCACGACCGGCACAGCGAATCCGGTCGATGAATCGCTCAAGCTCGAGCTCGATGCGATTGTCGATCTTGGCAAAACCGAATCGACCCAAAATCTGATTCGCAATTTTTTCCTGGCCGAGAAATACAAAAAAGGAACTTCGAACACGCAATTCGAGAAAGTTGCGCACGCGGCGGTGATCGGCGCCGGCGTGATGGGTTCGGGCATTGCGCAATGGCTGAGCTCGCGCGGTGTGACTGTGATCTTACGCGACGTGAATCGCGAGCTTCTCGATCGCGGTCTGGCCAACATCGAAAAAACCTACGCCGACGCGGTGAAGCGCGGATTGATGACGGAGGAAAAAGCGAAACAGGGCCGCGCCCGCATTGTTGCTTCGACCGCGCCGATGGAATTGCGCGATGTCCAGTTTGTGATCGAAGCCGCTTCGGAAAAGATCGACATCAAAAAGGAAATTTTCCGAGAGCTGTCGATGCAGGCTGGCTCGAAAACGATCATCGCGACGAACACCTCCGCGCTTCCGGTCAGCGAGTTGGCGCACTGCACTGTTTCGCCAGACCGCGTGATCGGTTTGCATTTCTTTAACCCGGTGAGCCGGATGAAGCTGGTTGAAGTGGTCGTGGGCAAGGAAACTGCGGGCGACACGAAGGAGAATGCGCTCGTGCTCGTCCGGCAGGTTGGAAAATTGCCGGTGGTGGTGCGTGACAGTCCCGGGTTTTTGGTCAATCGCGTTTTGTTTCCATATCTGCTCGACGCAGCCGCGCTTTTTGAGGCTGGCGTCGACGCGGAGAAGATCGACAACGCCATGACGAAATGGGGAATGCCGATGGGACCGTTGCGTTTGATCGATGAGATCGGGATCGACGTCACAGTCGATATAGCAGCCACGCTCGAAAAAGCGTATGGCCGTCGCGATCGCGCGCCGGCGATTCTCAAATCGATGCGCGAGTCAAAGCTGCTCGGCCGCAAGGGTGGCGGCGGTTTCTACAAATACGAAGGCAGAGAGCAATCGCCTAACCCGCCTCCGCCCGGGACGGGCTCCACCGCGGCGAGCGAGTCGCTTGCCAAGGACGATCTGGCACAGCGCTTAATGTTTTTGATGATCAACGAGGCGGCGCGTTGCATTGAAGAAAAAGTGGTGGAGTCACCCGAGGACGCGGATTACGGAATGATTCTCGGAACCGGATTCGCGCCTGATCGCGGCGGACCGCTGCGTTTCGCCGAGCATTTTGGCTTGAACAAGATTGTCGAAGAGATGAATCGGTTGGCGCAGAGCGACGAGAAGTTTGTGCCTTGCGACATTTTGAAGAAACACTCGCGCGAGGGGACAAAATTCTACCAGTCATGAAATCATCACTGGAAGCACCGGAGAAACAAATCAGCGAAGAGACGAGCGCGAAGCCGCAAAAGCAGGCGCCGGCGTCGGTGATCGACACCTCCAAGATGTCGAAGGGCAAGCGCGAAGCGCTCGAATTGGCCGAAGCGTCGCGCGATCCGCTGGATGAGCGGGGAAGTTTCGCCAGCAACCTGTTCATCGGCCGCTACGATTTTAATCGGATTTATCCGTGGCCGGAGCAAAGCGCGGAAGATCGCGCAGCCGGTCAGGAATTTCTCGCCAGTCTGGAAAAATATCTGCGCGAAAATATCGACGCCGACGAGATCGATCGCACCGGCGAAATTCCGCAGAAGAACATCGACGATCTCTTTGCGATGGGCGCGTTCGGGGTCAAAATTCCGAAGCAGTACGAAGGCCTCGGTTTATCGCAGGTCAATTACGGGCGGGCTGCCATGTTGCTCGGAAGTTGGGACGAAAATCTGACCGCACTCGTTTCCGCGCACCAATCCATTGGCGTTCCGCAGCCGTTGCTTCTTTTTGGCACGGACGAGCAAAAGAAAAAGTATCTTCCGCGTGTCGCGCGACACGAGATTTCGGCCTTTGCCTTGACCGAATGGAATGCTGGCTCCGATCCGGCGAACATGAGTTTGCGCGCCGACCCAACCGAAGACGGCTCGGCATTCATTCTCAATGGCGAAAAACTTTGGTGCACCAATTTGATCAAAGCCGGCGTGCTGGTGGTGATGGCAGTGACGCCGCCGAAGATTGTTAACGGGCGGGAGCGCAAGCAAATCACCGCGTTCATCGTCGATGTCGATTTGCCCGGACTCGAGATCACTTATCGCTGCCGGTTCATGGGATTGCGCGCGCTCTACAACGGCATTGTCAAATTCACGAACGTGCGCGTCCCGCGCGAGAACATGATCGCGAAGGAAGGCCAGGGGCTGAAAGTCGCGCTCACGACTTTGAACACCGGCCGGCTCACCATTCCCGCGGCGTGCGTCGGTTTGTCGAAGCGTTTGCTCGAAATCTCACGCAAATGGGCGAGCGAACGAATCCAATGGGGCGGCCCAATCGGACAGCATTCAGCAATTGCCGGAAAAATCGCCGAGATGGCCGGCAACACTTTCGCAATGGAGGCAATGACGTTTCTCACATCGGGCTTGGTGGATCGGAAAGCCGGCGATCTGCGGATCGAGACCGCGATGTGCAAAATGTGGTCGACCGAAACGACCTGGAAAATATCCGACGACGCGATGCAGGTGCGGGGCGGGCGCGGTTACGAAACGGCCCAGTCGCTCGCGGGTCGCGGCGAGGAAGCGATCCCGGTTGAGCGTTTTCTGCGCGATTGTCGCATCAACACGATCTTCGAAGGCTCGAGCGAAATCATGCGCCTATTTATCGCGCGCGAAGCGCTCGATCCGCATTTGAAAGTGGGAGGCGCAATTTTCAATACTACGTTGCCGATGTCCGAGCGACTCAAAGCCGTGTTCACGTCCGGCAAATTTTATGCCGGGTGGTATCCGCGGCAGTGGTTCTCGAGCGGCGCCGGCAAGATCGACAATCTCCATCGCGATCTGCAAAAGCATGTCGATTACTCGGCGCGGACGAGTAAGAAACTGGCGCGCGGATTGTTTCACGCCATGGCGCGCTTCGGTCCGAAGCTCGATCGCGAGCAACTCTTGCTTTCGCGGTTCGTTGGAATTGCGACGGAACTTTTCGCAATCAGCGCGACCTGCTCTTTTGCGCAATACAAAATCGACCACGGCGAATCGGCAGACGAAGATTTGTCGGTCGCGAATTATTTCTGCAAGTCGGCGCGGGCGCGGATCGACCATTACTTTGCCGGCGCACGTCGAAATGTGGACAAGCGCGGTTATCAGCTCACTCAGGAATTGCTGGCGGGTAAGCATTCCTCGTTGCGCGAAGGAATCGTTCGCTAAGATCGACAACGCAG
>CATPAT010000042.1 GCA_955652155.1 uncultured Chthoniobacterales bacterium
CCGGTAAATCGACCCTGATGAACATTCTTGGCTGTCTCGATCGGCCGACTTCCGGAAGCTACCTTTTGGATGACGCGGACGTTTCGGCGCTCGATCGCGATCGGTTGGCCGATATTCGCAACCACAAACTGGGTTTTGTTTTCCAAAGTTTTAATTTGCTGCCGCGTACATCGGCGCGCGAAAACGTCGAGCTTCCGCTCCTTTACGGCATCCATCGCCTGACGCACGCGCAACTGCGTGAAAAAGCAGATGCAGTGCTCGCGTCAGTTGGATTGGCCGGGCGCGAGGATCATCATCCCAGCCAACTTTCCGGCGGTCAGCAGCAGCGAGTGGCGATCGCGCGTGCGCTCGTAAACGATCCGGAGGTTGTGCTCGCCGATGAACCCACCGGGAATCTGGATAGTCGGACCAGCGTCGAGATCATGGGAATTTTTCAACAGCTCAACGAACGCGGCATTACTATCATCATGGTAACGCACGAGCAGGACATTGCCGCTTACGCGCGCCGCAACGTGGTGATGCGCGATGGATTAATCCTGAACGATTTCAATGTAACGCGGCGCCTCGATGCCGCGACCGAGCTGGCAAAAATCGCGCCGATCGATTCGCAGGTTCAAGTATGAGAATTGGATCGACCTTGAACATCGCCCTGCGCGCGTTGCGCCGGAACAAAATGCGTTCAGTGCTGACCGCGCTCGGAATCATCATCGGCGTCGCGGCGGTGATCGCGATGGTCGGGATCGGCAATGGCGCCAAGGCGCAGGTGGAAGCGCAGATCGCCAGTCTCGGTCAAAATGTGATCCTGATTTTTTCCGGCAGCACAACTTCGAGCGGGATTCGGACCGGTTGGGGAGGCGCCGGGACGTTGAAAATTGAGGACGCGGAAGCGATCCGGCGCGAAGTGCCGGGGGTTGTTGCCGTGAGCGAAGAAGTTGTTTCGACGACGCAAGTAGCGGCTGGGAATCAAAATTGGTTCACCCGGATTTACGGCGAATCGGCCGATTATCTCGACATTCGCCAATGGCAGCTGGCCGACGGCGCGCCTTTTACCGCCCAGGATGTGCGCAGCGCAAATAAGGTTTGCGTCATCGGGCGCACAACGTCTTCGCAGATTTACGGCAACGATGATCCGGTCGGCCAAATTATCCGAATCAAAAATGTACCGTTCACGATCACAGGCATCCTGACCCCGAAAGGCTTGAGCACGCAGGGCGTCGATCAGGACGACATCGTGATCATGCCGTTTACGAGCGCAATGAAGCGCGTCGCCGGCGGGACGACGCTGCGCAACATCAATGTGCAAATCGGGGACGGCCGGCAGATCGCGGCGGCCCAACAGCAAATCATCTCGCTGTTGCGACAGCGCCATAACATCCGTCCCGGCCGGGATGACGATTTCACCGTGCGCAATCAACAGGAAATCGCAGACGCGGCGACGGCGACGACTGCGGTGATGACAGTTCTGCTCGGCTCAATTGCCGGCGTCTCTCTTGTCGTTGGCGGGATCGGGATCATGAACATCATGCTCGTGAGCGTGACTGAGCGAACGCGCGAGATCGGGACGCGCATGGCGGTCGGTGCGCACGGTAGCGACATCCTGATGCAATTTCTCATCGAAGCCGTCACGCTCAGTTCCGTGGGCGGCGTGATCGGGATTATTCTTGGAATCGGCGCGTCACAAATTTTATCGAACTACGCCCACTGGCCGACGCTGATTTCGATCAGCTCAATCGTCGTGGCATTTTTGTTCAGCGCTGCGGTCGGAATTTTCTTCGGCTTTTATCCGGCGCGCAAAGCAGCCGCGCTCGACCCAATCGAAGCGTTACGTTACGAGTGACTGATTTGTATTGCCCGCCAATCACGCGAATTACGCGGATATGACAAATTTAACCACGAATGATCACGAATTGACACTAATCAGGAAGATCAAATTCGTGTTTATTAGTGTCCATTAGTGGTTAGAAATCCATATGGCTGAAGAGAAGGGTTTCCAGGAATTGGTCGCCGATGCGAAGAAAAAGATCACCGAAATTTCTCCGACCGATGCCGCGTCGAAATCAAAGAGCAGCGATACAGTGATTGTCGATGTTCGCGAGAAAGACGAATGGGACGAGGAACACATTCCGGATGCCGTTCACATGAGCCGCGGAATGGTCGAATTGGAAGTCGAAGACAAATTTCCCGATCGCAATATGACGATCATCTGCCATTGCGGCGGCGGCGGCCGTTCCGCGCTCGCGGCCGAAAGTTTGCAGAAGATGGGCTACAAAAACGTCCGCTCCATGGCCGGCGGCTTCAAAGCCTGGAAAGCCGCCGGTCTACCGACAACGACGTGACCTTCGATGAGCTACGAAGATCTGAAAGGAACCGGCGCATAATTTGCCAACACATTTCGTATCCCGAACGGCCGATTCTGTATGCAGCGCGCGGAACCCCGCTCGAAGCGAATGACAGCGGCTGGCAGTTCCTCTGCGGGCTCGAGCGGGCGCATGACTTCAATGACGCCGCAGTTTGGCTATTGAAAGAGGTCGCGTTAGATGCGACGCTTCGCAGCATTCTCGATGCAGAACCAAAGATGTCTTTCGAGCGCTTAAGCGCCGCTGAGCCGTGGCGCCAAGTGCCATACGACGAGGAGCGAGACAAAGAGGTATAGAGACGCTCGCCGCGGCGAGCGCCTGTTTTGTCATTCCGACCGAAGTGGAGGAATCTCTTACTATTTCTGCCGTGGTGAGCTTGGTCAGCACGGAAATATTCAGAGATGTCTCGACTTCGCTCGACATGACACAAAAAGTAAAACGCCGCTACATCGCGCGAGTGTTTAACCGCCGACAGCTTGATAATGGCGCAAGCCGCGGTGCCACATGGTGCGCGCGACGGCCCAGGTAAGAAAAAGCCAACCGGTTTGAATGGCGAGGGCTTGCCACAGTTCCAGTCCTTTCAATCGCTCCAGAAAAATCGCGACCGGGCAAAACAGTTCGTAATAAAACGGCATCCATTTCAGAGCTGCCTGAATTCCAGTCGGCATGATGTCGATCGGGAACATTTGGCCGCCCAGGAAATATTCGAACGAGTAAACAATGAAAACGATGGTGGTGATTTCCAAAATCCAGAACGCCATCATTGCGAGCGAGTAGGTGATAAAGAATTGGATGAACGCCGCCATCATCGTCGACACGATGGCGAGCACGTAAGTCATCGGATCGCGCGGGAGCACGACGTAGTTGTGAAAATAAAGAAAGATCAGCGTGATCGGCGGCAGGGTGACAAAGGTATAAACGAGCCGGCCGCTGCAAAAAATGCTGAACCGATACGCAAGATAACTCATCGGCTTGGTCAGGAGCGCATTGATCTGGCCCTCGCGGATGTCGGCCGCGATTTGCCATTCGTCTTCAGTCGGCGTGACCAGATTGCTGACCAGGATCATGAGCAAATAATAATAGATCATCGAGCCGTAGTCGTAGCCGTGCAGGCCGCTGCCGCGCTCTTTGAAGACTGCGCTCCACAGAAAAACCGTACCGGCGAGCGGGATCAGTCCGAACGCCGCGCGCAGAAAATAATTCCAGCGATAAACGAACGTGTTCTGGAGCCCGATGTTGAAGACGGAAACGTACTTGTCAGCTCTCATACAAAAAATCGAATCAGGAAACCAGGAATCCAGGAATTAGACTTTGATTGGCGACCCTCACCTGGTGCTGGCGCACCTTCCTCTCCCTGCCAGGGAGAGGATTGAGGTGAGGGTTCCGGATGCTGCCTCGCAGTCGTCATTTTTTCGAAGCGAGCTCCACCGCCAGATTGATCGCGGCGATCATGCTGTCGGGGCGCGCGATGCCTTTGCCGGCGATTTCAAACGCGGTGCCGTGATCGGGACTGGTGCGCGGAAAGGGCAGACCAAGCGTCACGTTCACGCCGCTATGAAACGCGTGCAGTTTCAGCGGGATCAACCCCTGATCGTGATACATGCAAAGCACGGCGTCGAATTCGCCCTCGGCCGCGCGATGAAAAACCGTGTCGGGGGAGTGAGGGCCGCTGAAGGCGTCCCGTTGAGGGTTGGTCCGAGCCGGACTGGCTTTTGTTGAGGGTTGAGAGTTCAATTCGGCAACAGCCGGCGCGATGATTTCAATTTCTTCGCGCCCGATCTTTCCGGACTCGCCGGCGTGCGGATTTAATCCGGTGACGGCGATGCGTCCTGATGTCTCGCGCTCGCCCACCGGCGAACTTGACCGCTTTAAACGGTCAAGTTTTGGACCCCGCTTATGCATGAAGTCGGCGAGTAGTAGGCCGACGCGCACGATCTCACTCCGCTTGAGCGCTCCCGAGACTTCGCTCAGAGGAATGTGAGCGGTCACGAGCGCGACCGTAATTTTTCCGCCGGTCAAACACATCGCGAAGTTTTTCACGGCGCAGCGCTCGGCGAAAAATTCGGTTTGTCCGGGAAACTTGAAGCCGGCTTCGTACATCCGCGCTTTGTGAATCGGTCCAGTCACGATCGCGTGCAATTCGCCGCGCCGCGCGCGGGTGACTGCTTCTTCAAGCGCGGCGGCGGCCGCGCGCGCAGTTTTAACCGTCGGCGCACCTGGCTTGCAACCAGGCTGCCGGCCGATGACGACGTATTCAACTGAATCGGGAACGCGTCCCGATTTCAAGGCAAGATCGACAATCTCCGGCCCGATGCCGGCGCAGTCACCAAGCGTGATTCCGATGCGCGGTTTTGTCGTGCCCATGCTCTTGATCGTAATCGAACCTGCTCAATCGAGCACGAGCACAATCAGGAGCAAGAAGAGAGGAGACTAAGCAGAAGAGGAAGAGTTGCTGTCGATCAACAACTCAGAAAGTTTTGATGTAAGCCTTTGACCTCAGACTGGCGAGCCACTTTTCCTGTAGCTTTTGAGCTTCCAGCTGGATCAATTTCTTTTCGATCTCGACGCGCGCATCGGCCAGTTTTTTGGTGTCACCGCCGTGTTTCTCTTCGACTTTGAGAATGTAGTAGTTGCCGCTGAACTCGACGATGTTGCTGATTTTGCCGGGCGCGAGGCTGAAAGCGACTTTTTCGAGCGGGCCGGCCAGCGTCTTGCGCTCGATCCAGCCCCAGTCACCGCCATGTTCGCGGGTGCTGTCTTCGGAATAAAGCTGCGCCATGCGTTCGAACTCGGCACCGTTGACGAGCTTGCCGAAAATCTCATCGGCCATCGCCTTCTGCGCGGCGGCGTTGCCGTCGCTAGCGTGACTTGGAATCATGATCAGACGCAGCTTGACTTGCTCCTTGCTGGTGAATTCGTCTCGATGTGCCTTGTAATATTCGTCCACTTTTGCGGGCGAAGCGATGGTGTTGAGCTTGACGTTCTTACTCCGCATCGCCTGGACGATCATTTTCTCGGTCTCCATCTTTTTGAACTCGCCCATGGTGAAATTCTGGGCCTCCAGCGTTTTGATGAAGGTGTTCCGATCGCCACCGAAATCGGTGCGAATGATATCGTGCATCCGGTCCTCCACGAAATGGTCCGGAATCTGGTAGTTCTCTTTTTTGAACGCCTGAATAATGAGTTGGCGATCGATCAAATCCTGAAGCGCGGCCTGGCGCACTTCCTTCACCTTTTTGATCAGCTCCTCGCCATTGAATTGGGCGCGCAGTAATTTTTCTCGCGGCGCGACGAGACCGCGGACCTGAGAAAAAGTGATCACGTCGCCATTCACGACCGCCGCGACGCCATCGACGACTTCCGGGTCCCCCGCGGCATAAGCGGCGAGACAAATCGGCGAAAAATTCAGCAGGCAGGCTGAGATCAGCGCGATAAGAATTGGCCGCATCATGTAAATTTTTTCGTTAACTC
>CATPAT010000043.1 GCA_955652155.1 uncultured Chthoniobacterales bacterium
GAGCTACTCTGGATCGTTCGCGCTCAATTGAGCGGCGTGAAATTTGCCCAGACGCGCCGGCGCGGCAAGTAAATTGGTTGCGGGGCTGGATTTGAACCAGCGATCCGGCCGCCGCCGGATTATGAGCCGCGTCGTCGCAAACCTGTAATCGAATAAAATCCTTTTCCACGTCCTTGCCGCTTCAATCGATTTTCGAGCCGGCGAGCATTCGTTAGCGATAATCGTTCACTCTGCCAAACAATCCTCCAAGGACCACGTCCTTTCGTCCAACGTGACTCACCGAAATTGTGCTGGGCTATCCGCCGCGTGACGTCATCACTGAGGCCAATATAAAACTCGCTCTCGTTATTTCGAAGAACGTATACGCGATAAATTGCCGACACCGGGGGAAGTGGTTGCGGGGGCTGGATTTGAACCAGCGACCTTCAGGTTATGAGCCTGACGAGCTACCAGGCTGCTCCACCCCGCGGGACAATTATGGCGAGATGATGCGCGGAAGCAAACTCAAAGCCGATTTGAAGGCTGGTAAACCGAACGGTGAAAGTCAGTTCGGGTGCTGCGAATTCGTAGTAAAAGCATTTCCATTTTTTCTATAAATTCCACAGTTCTGGCATAGAACGTTCTGCAAAATGATGTCCTCAACCCATGCGCGTCCTTATTGCAGATGATCAGCCGAGTGTTGGCAACACGGTGGCTTTGTTGGTCAATGCGGCCAAACATCACGTTGTCAAAGTGGTCACTTCCGGTGCGGAAGCGATCCGCGCCTATAACACCTACAAGCCGGACGCTGTGTTGATGGATTATTCCATGGCCAGGCTAAATGGTGGAACGGCGTGCCGATACATTCTGACCGAAAATCCGGGGGCACGAATCGTTTTTGTTTCCAGCTGGCCCGTAGCTGATCTTGTTGATATTGGGGCCGTTGCCATCTTGCCAAAGCCGGTGGACCTGAAGGACCTCGAAGAGCTGCTTAATAATATGGACGCGCAACTGGTCTTCGATTACGCGCGGGCCAGGTAAAGGCAGAAGCGTAATTCGCTCACTTTTATTCGCGGCGACGCAAATTTGCGTTCTTCGGCCGAGGCGTTTCCGTTAACAGGTGACGACGTCGCGTCCGGTGAAGAAAGATGGCGGTAACATTTTGATCGGCACTGCGAGCTGGACCGATCCCGGATTTGTCGAGCGTTGGTATCCGAAAAGAATGGCGGCACACGAACGGCTCGCCTGGTATGCGCAACATTTCGCGATGGTCGAGGTCAATTCGACCTTTTATTCGGTTCCCGACCCGCGAATGGTGGAACGTTGGTGCGCCACCACGCCGGATAGTTTCACTTTCGACGTCAAGCTGCATCAGCTCTTTTCGTTTCATTCGACCCAACGAAAATTGTTGCCCCCGGAGCTGCAGCGGATTGCCCAGACCAACGCAAAGGATAAGGTAAACACGTCGCCAGAACTGCAAGATGCGCTTCTCAAGTCTTTTCTGCGGCCGATGTCGATCTTGCAGTCAGCCGGAAAGCTCGGTGTATTTTTATTGCAGCTTTCGCCGGCATTCTCGCCGCGAAAACATCACCTGCGCGAGCTCGAATCTTTGGTCGAGAAGCTGGTCGATTATCAACTCGCAATCGAGTTCCGAAATCGCAACTGGCTCGTAGGCGGCCAGCTAAGATCGACAATCGATTTTCTGCGCAAACGTAACGTGGGATTTGTGAACGTCGACGCCCCGGCCTCCGATCATTTTTCGGTCGTGCCTTCGGAGTTAAATGAGATTACGAATCCGAATTTCAGCTATCTGCGTCTGCACGGCCGCGACCCTAAGGCGTATCTGACCGGAAAGACCGTAGCCGCGCGCTTCAATTACGATTATTCCGACAAGGAAATTGAGGAAGTAGCCGATCGTAGCAGCAAACTCGCGCAGGACGCGAAGGACGTGCACGTGGTGTTCAACAATAACAATCTCGATTACGCGCCGCGAGCGGCGACTCGTCTGAGGGCGGCGCTCGGTCAATCGGTAGCGTTGCCGTCGCCGCAGACACCCGAACTGTTTTAGATTACACTCGCGCCCGTGCCACAGTCGCCATTAGTTGGGGAGCGCCGCAGTGAGGGGCCGCGTTTGCCCGATTTCCTGGCCCGAAAGAAACAGTGGTTGGCCGATCATCACATGACGTTGATGACGATGGCGGACACGCCGCACTCGATCGCACTCGGCTCCGCGATCGGGATTTTTTTTGGATTCACGCCGCTTTGGAGTTTAAAAACGCTTCTTTCCATCGCGGTCGCGTGGGTATGTCGATGTAACAAGATTGCCGCCGCGATCGCGGTGACGGTGCACGATGTCCTTATTTTTGTGATGCCGGCCATTTACTTTGGAGAGTACAAGGTTGGTTGTTGGGCGCTGCATCGGCCGGCTCCGGCGCATCGGATCCGGTTCCACTTTGGATTGCATGATTATTTACACTGGGGCCTGTTTCAGAGAGTGGTGTGGCCGGCGTTTATTGGCTCGCTGTTTCTGGCGATCCCGTCCGCGGTCATGGTTTATCTTGTCATGCGAATGCTGATTAGCCGGGCGCGGTCGCCCCAGGCCTCAGCCTGAGGACCGTTTCAGGCAGGCGGTGCGTCACTTTTTCTCCTTCGAAGGCACGGGAGTTGCATCACAAAGCGCGAAATGGCTCGCCTTGTGCCCCAAGTAGGCCCGACGCAGCCAGCAATAAATCATATGAAACCAGTTATCGTTATCGCTTTAAGCCTTCTGCTTTGCTCATGCGCCGACATGTATGTCACCAAGACCGATGTGGCCACGCCCGGCGGCCGGACCGCCGGCGCTATCGACGCCAAGGACTACGGTTCGAAAGGCATCCACATGATTACCAACTGCGGGGTAGGGGCGAGCAATCCGAGCGCTATCTATATTAGACCTTTCTGCATCGACACTGCCGTGTTCAAAGGCGATGAGGCGTTAAGTGACGGCGAAATGCCAATTCGTAAAGCCCTGTCACCTGTGGAGTTTGCCAATGATTTAAAGGAACAATTGGAAAAAATCGCGCCGGCCAGAATTTTGAAGGATACCCAAGCGCCGCGTACCGGCTGGCTGGTCGAGGGCCACTTTCAGATGATCGACGGCGGAGATCCCTATGCCCGCTTCTTCGCAGGTTGTTTTGGCGCCGGACAGTCGTTTCTAGCGCTGCACGTCAGGATCACGGATGTCGATCGTCACACGGTCGTTTATGAATTCGATATGGCCGGTGGCAGTCGTTTCCAAGGCAGACATGGAACGGTGCGCGCCAGCGGGCTCGGACGGGCGACTCACTTTGATCTCGTTAACGCGGCGGAGCGAATTTATCTGACTTTGAGCGCGAATCCTTACCGTTACGGTGAGCGCGCCAGCGTTAGTTTGCCAGAATAAGGCGTCGTTCGCGTTTCGCGGGTTGCTAACTGATCGGCGGCGATTAACGTCCTGCCGTTTCAAACCGTCGTCCGTGATTCTTGCACGCCGCATTACCATCATTGCAGCCGCGCTTCTTTTTGGCGCGCTTCGCTCGGCGTTTCCCGCGCAAGCCTACGTCATTGTCGATTCGCAGACCGGATTTGTTTTGCAGGAACACGAATCCAAGCAGAAGCGCCAAATTGGCAGTTTGACGAAAATTGCCACTGCGATGGTTGTCCTGGATTGGGCGGAGCACAAAGGTGGTGATCTCAATCAGACCGTTGTGATTCCGCCTTCCGCGTTTGTGGGCACATTAGAAAACAACATCGGGTTTCAGCCCGGCGATGAGATTGCGCTGCGCGATTTGCTTTACGCCGCACTGGTTCAATCGGACAACGTCGCTGCCTACACACTCGGGAGTTATGTTGGATCGATCATTCAGGGGCCGGCGCCGGCGGGACAGAAATCGAAACTGTCAGCGGTCGATGTCTTCGTCACTCAGATGAATGCACTGGCCAAGCAATTGAAAATGGAACGGACGCGTTTTGTGAATCCGCATGGCGTCGACCAAGACGTCAAACCGCTTCCATATTCAACAGCTGAAGATCTGGCCAGGCTGACGCGTTATGCTCTGAACAAGGCGAGCTTTCGCTTTTACATTTCTCAGAAGGAACGCCAGATCTCGTTTCGTCAGGGAGGCAAAGAGCGGCGCTACTCGTTGCAAAACACGAATGAACTTCTCGGCACGCAAGGGATCGATGGTGTAAAAACCGGACGGACCACGCGGGCGGGTGAATGTTTGGTTCTTTCGGCAGGCCGTGAATCGGAGATCGTGAAACAAGGACAAGGCGTCAATATTTTTCCACGCCACATTATTGTTGTCTTGCTCGGCAGCAGCAGCCGATTTGCCGAGGGCGCCCAACTCATTGGCCAAGGCTGGCAACTATACGATCAGTGGGCCGCCGCCGGACGGCTTGTCGATCCGAAGAAAATGCTTTGATTGTGTCTTCGTTATGAAGACGCGTATCGGCATTCTCACCAGCGGCGGGGATTGCCCCGGGCTCAATGCTGTCCTTCGCGGTGTCGTGCTCGCCGGCGAAAAGCTTGGTTGGGAAGTGATCGGATTCCGCGATGGCTTCGAAGGCCTGTTGCCACCCGGCGACTACGTCGTGCTCGATCGCAAGAGCACCGAGGGAATCATGGCGCTCGGTGGAACGATCATTGGCACGACTAACCGCGGCCATTTTATCGCCAAAGTCGGCGCCGGTGATCGCGCAGTGGTGGCGAGCGAAGTGATCGCGCGCGCGAGAAAAGTTTTGGACGAATTGCACGCCAAAGCGCTCGTCATCGTCGGTGGGGACGGTTCGATGACCACGGCGATGCAAATGCAGGAAGCGGGCATCAATTGCATCGGAGTCCCGAAAACAATCGACAACGACATCGAAGCGACGGCGATGACCTTCGGATTCGATTCTGCCGTTGCCGAAGTGATGGACGCGCTCGATCGTTTGCACACGACGGCGACGAGCCACAAAAGGGTGATGGTTGTCGAAGTTATGGGACGCCACGCCGGCTGGATCGCGCTTCACGGCGGCATCGCCGGCGGCGCGGACATCATTTTGATTCCGGAGATCCCGTTCGATTACGACAAAATTGCTCAGGCAATAAAAAGGCGAGAATCCGCGGGACGACTCGGCTCACTCGTGGTTGTCGCCGAAGGCGCGCGCGCGAAGGATGGCCAGCAAATTAAGCGCGATATCGAAGGCGGCGAATTTCGGCTGGGCGGAATTGGGGATGTGGTGGCGCGCGAAATTGCCGAACGAACTGGAAAAGAAACGCGAGCATGCGTGCTCGGGCATTTGCAACGCGGCGGCCCACCGACCACCCTCGATCGGATCCTGGGCACGCGCTTCGGAGTTAAAGCCGTGCAATTGGCCAACGAAGGTCACTTCGGTTCGATGGTCAGCTATCAGAATTATCAAGTGCGCCACGTGCCCATTGCCGACGCCGTGAACCGATTACGCCTGGTCCCGCCTCACGGCGAAATGGTGCAAACGGCGCGCGACGTCGACATTTCCTTTGGCGATTAGATGTCGATCTTAGCGGCGCGGTGTTTTGGCAGTCGCGATATTCGAGTAGGCCGAATTTCCGGCCGCGTTGTAAGCGCGAACTCGATAGCTGTAGCTTTTACTCCTCGCGAGTCCGCTGTTCGTAAATGTCGTGACATCGGGGTTCACGGTGGCGATCTGTGCGAAGTTCGCGCAACCGGCGCCGGCGCAACGCTCGATCTTGAAGCCCGATTCGTTCGTCGAGTTGTCGATCCAGCTGAGATTGATTCGCGATGAGCTCGCAGCGGCAGCGCTCAAATTGCTCGGCGCAACTGGAACCGCTGGGGTCGGCGTCGGCGTCGGAGTTGGTGTCACGCTTGGAGTTGGAGTAGCGGTTGGTGTGGGAGTTGGAGTAGCGGTTGGCGTGGGCGTTGGAGTTGGCGTAGCTGTTGGAACGGGAGTTGGAGTTGGAGTTGGAGTGGGGCTTCCGGTTCCAGCAGGAATCACAAACAAAGTGATGCTTTGCGGCGGCACGACAACCGCGACGCTGTTGCCGTTTACACTTACGTCGCTCAATCGCGTGATCGAGTTCGCGCTCGTTAGCTGCCACACTTGCGCGGTAGTGCCGATCAATTGATTCGCAATCGTGATTGTAACCGGCGTCGTTCCGGAAAGCGTTTTGCTTACCACCATCACCGTCACCGCGTTGTCGATCGAACGAACGGCGGCAAAGGCCGACACGTTGTCAGGATTTGGAACGTTCGCGAGAACACTCGTGTCGCCGAACGCGGATTTGTTCCCGTCGTAGTTGCGATACAACTTCATCGCCTTGTATGTCGGCGTGCTGGGGTCCGGCGTGGTCCAGCGCGCGGCAAGATCGATATTTTCCCGTCCAAAAATCCCGAGAATGTCGGCTTGGGTCGTCGCGCCGTTGATGTGGCCTTCGCCGCCCCAGTTGTACTCCGTCAGGCCGATCTGCGTGCCGGGATAATAGGTGTTCGCCCACGAGCGCAGCCGCGGAATCAACTGCACCTTGTCGTTGATCCACGTTTCGTCGATGTAATTGGGATCCCACAGCGAGCGGGTTGATCGATTGCGCCGCAATTGCATCGCCGTTGAAACATCGTCACCGAACTCGCCGCCCTGCGGATAGTAGTGAACGGTGAAAATGTCGAGCAATCGTCGACCAGTATTCGCTTCATTTTGTCGCAATTGATCGAGCATCCACGGCAAGCAATCCGCGCCGCTATGCGCCGCGCGGTCCGGAAACGCGCTCCAGTTATGCGCGGCGCCGTATTGTTGATCGTAGCCGCTGTAAAAATATCCGCTCCAACCCCATTCCTCCGGGCCAACCACGAGCGCGCTCGGGTCGTTGTTCTTGATCATTGCCGCGAAATCGAGAATACGGTTCCGCATTTCGTCCATCGACGCGCCAGCCGGATGCACGTCGCGATGCGTCGAATGCCAGATGCTCGGCTCGTTATCGAGAATGTAATAACGCAGGCCGCCGTTCGCATTTCCGCCCCAACGACTCAGGAGATGTTGCACCCAATTTTGCTGGAACGCGGAATTCGACGGAACGTTCGCGTCGTTTGGATCGTTATTGGTTACATCCGCGCCGGAAGTGAGAACGCCGTTGCCCGCGTCTGGGAACCATTGCCAATCGTTGCCGGTTTGCGCGCCGTATTTCGCAATCGAGAAACTTGCGAGCTTGCTCCGATTCGCGCCGAGCTTCGCGACCCAATCGAGCATCGGAATCGTGATCATCGCCTGCGCGCTTGCTGATTTCGCATCGGAAATAAATGTGTCGCCGCGCTCGCCTGCGACCGCGCTGTTGTCAGCGATGCTTTCGAAATACCAATCCTGATCTTTATTGTCGGCGTTGAGCTGCCAGTTGTAACGGCTGGTGTTGTTGCCGCCCATCCGGTTCAACGGCGCGTTCAGGTCCTGCAACCGCGCCGCGGTCGCGAATGCCACGCCATAAATGTTCGGATTGATTGCGTGCCGATTCGCTGCCGCGTCCACATTTACGGTCACACTCGGATTTTGCGCGTCCGCCACAGTTGCGCCGATGAAGCACGCGACCGAGATGATCGCGCGTCTAAGGTGTCGATCCATTATTTGCCCTCCGCTCTAAGCGCTCACGAAAGCAGCTTTTTTCGAGCCAGAAAGTGTCTAAACTGCGCCCGGTGAAAATCGTTCTGGCATATTCCGGCGGACTCGACACCTCGGTCATTCTTCGCTGGCTCAAGGAAAATTATAAGGCGCAGATCATCGCCTTCTGCGCGGACATCGGTCAGGAAGAGGAACTCGCGGGATTGGAAGACAAAGCGCTGAAAACCGGTGCGTCGAAATGTGTCATCCAGGATCTCCAGGAAGAATTCGCGCGCGATTTTATTTTCCCGATGGTTCAGGCCGGCGCGATTTACGAAGGTCAATATTTTCTTGGAACGAGTATCGCGCGACCGCTGATCGCCAAACGAATGGTCGAGATCGCGCGCGCTGAAAAAGCGGGAGCGATTGCGCACGGCGCGACAGGAAAGGGGAACGATCAGGTGCGCTTTGAATTAACTGCGGCCGCGCTCGCGCCCGAGTTACAAGTTATTGCGCCTTGGCGTGAGGAACGCTTCCGGAAACAATTTCCGGGTCGCGCCCAGATGATCGCGTTCGCCAAAAAGAACAAGATTCCGGTCGAAGCGACTGCGGCGAAACCATATTCGACGGACCGCAATCTTCTCCACATCAGTTTCGAAAGCGGCGTGTTGGAAGATCCGTGGTTCGACGCCAGCTCAAAGAAAATGCGCGACATGTACAAACTCAGCGTCGCGCCTGAAGACGCGCCTGACGAACCGGAATATGTCGATCTTGCGTTTAAGAACGGGAACTGCGTTGAGGTGAATAAGAAGAAACTGTCGCCGCTCGGTGTGATGCAAACGCTCAACAAACTCGGCGGCAAACATGGGATCGGCCGAGTCGACATCGTGGAGAATCGTTTCGTTGGAATGAAGGGCCGCGGCGTTTATGAAACGCCTGGTGGCGCCATTCTGCATTTTGTGCATCGACAGATGGAAACGCTGACAATGGACCGCGAAGTCATGCATTTGCGTGACGGCTTGATTCCGAAATATGCCACTCTTGTTTATAACGGTTTTTGGTTTTCTCCCGAGCGCGAAGCGCTTCAAGCGCTCGTCACCGAAACGCAACGCGACGTCACCGGTTTGGTTCGATTGAAACTCTACAAAGGCAACATCATCGTCGCCGGGCGCAAAAGTTCGAAGAGCCTTTACGATCCAATGATTGCCACCATGGAAGGCGAAAGATCGACATACGACCAAGGCGATGCGACGGGTTTCATCCGACTAAACGCACTGCGCTTAAAAGTCCGCGCACTGAAATCTGAACAGAAAGAATGAAGTAGAGGTGCTGGCTGCAAGTGCCTAAAATTGGGGTGATGCCCCAAGAGACGAGTCAGCTATCACTCGAGATCGGCCATGTTCTGTTCATCGACATCGTCGGTTACACCAAGCTCCTCATTCAGGAACAGCTCGAGCATCTCGAGAAACTGCGGGAGATCGCGCGTGCAACGGAAACGTTTCGCGCGGCGCAGAGTGAAGGCAAACTGATGCGGCTGCCGACGGGCGATGGCGGGGCGCTGGTTTTCCAAACGAGTCCCGAAACGCCGGTGAAGTGCGCCGTCGAAATCGCGCGGGAATTGAAGAAACATCCGCAGCTGCGCGTGCGGATGGGCATTCACAGCGGTCCGGTTAAAGAATGCGCCGACTTCAGTGAGCAGGGCAACATCGCCGGCGCTGGGATCAATATCGCGCAACGTGTGATGGATTGCGGTGATGCTGGTCACATTCTGGTATCGAAACGCGTAGCCGATGATCTGGTGCATTTCGCGCAATGGCGCCCGCTCCTGCATGATCTCGGCACCCGCGAGGTGAAGCACGGTGTAACGCTCGCGCTGTTCAATCTCTACTCGGACGAGATTGGAAATCCGCAGCCACCGATAAGGTTTAGTGCGGACATCCAGCGCGAGAAGAAGATCGATATGGTCAAGTTGCCTCCGCGCAAATCGATCGCCCTGCTGCCGTTCGAGAACTTGAGCGAAGATAAAACGAACGCCTATTTCGCGGACGGCATACAGGAGGAAATCTTGACCCGGTTATCGCGCATCAGCGATCTCAAGGTGATATCGCGTACCTCGACCCAACGTTTTAAAAACACGACTGAACACATTCGGGAAATTGCAAATCAACTCGGCGTAGCAAATATCCTCGAGGGCAGCGTGCGAAAAGCGGGCGACAAAGTCCGCGTGCACGTCCAGCTCATCGATGCGGAGAACGACTCGCATCTCTGGGCTGAACGCTACGATCGCCAACTGGACGATATCTTCGCGGTCGAAAGCGAGATCGCGACAAACATCGCTGATGCGCTGCAGGCGAAGTTGACCGGTGCAGAGCGGCGCGCGATTGCCGCCCGCCCGACGGCGAACATCGAGGCGCACGAGTTTTATCTGAAGGGCCGATATCATTGGCGAAATTTTCTCGCGCCCGGCTACGAACGTGTGCGCGAATATTTCGAACAAGCGATTGCTCTCGACGCTTCGTATGCGCCGGCCTACGCGGGCTTGAGTCTTTATTATTCCTTTGGCGCTGCGAACGCGATTTTTCCACCGGACGCATGGCCTCCGGCCGAAGAAGCGGTGCAAAAGGCGCTGAGCCTCGACGACACTTTAGGCGAAGCTTTGAACTCATTTGCGGCGGTCGAGCTTTACTACAAGCGGAATTGGACGGCGGCGGAGCGCGCGTTTCGGCGTGGCGCGGAATTGAACCCCAATTTTGCCGATATCGCGCATCACTACGGGCTTTGTCTCGCGCTGATGGGACGCAACGACGAAGCGCTCGCGCAAATGAACCGCGCGATGGCGCTCGACCCGTTCTTTCCCGGGTTGAATCTTCATTACGGTCGCGCCGTTTTCCTGATGCGCGACTACGACCGTGCCATCGCGCAATTTGCGAAGATGCTGGAGCTCTATCCTGATTACGCGGCCGCGCATGAGTACTTCGGCGACGCCTGCGAACAAAAGGGAATGAAGCACGAAGCGGTGACCCAGTGGTGTGCCGCGTTATCGTTAAGCGGCCGACCCGAACACGCGCGACTGCTCGAGCAAGTTTTTGCGACGGCGGGATTCGAAGCCGCAGTTCGTACACTCGCGCAACGGCAACTGGAAGATCTCGATCGTAGACGTGCCTCCGGCGCTTATGTGCCGGCCGCGCATTACGTCTTCACGCACGTCCGACACGGTAGTTACGATGAGGCATTCGCGTGGCTCCCGAAGATGGCGAGTGAGCCGAATTGGTTTGCGCTGCAAGCCCAGGTCAACCCAATTCTCGATCCGCTGCGCAACGACCCGCGCTTCGCAAAGACCTGCGCAGCGCTTAAGTTGAACTAGTCCCGTGCACCACCTTCGGAGGTAGAACCAAGGCGACGCCGCCAGCTTCATTCGGCTGAGTGCGCTACGACTGAAAGTTCGGGCCGCGCCGAAATCATCGATCAAAAGGTAGGGACATCGCGCTGCGATGTCCGCGGACGCCGCAGCGCGGCGTCCCTACCACGGTCGCATTTCGCCTCGACGCTCGCGACCAAATCCAAAATAATCGGCGCCGAAACAACGTGGGGCATTCCGTCGCATGTCCGCAGAGATCAAAAAAGAGATCCAGCTTGAGATCGGGCACGTCTTGTTCATCGACATTGTGGGTTACTCGAAGTTGCTCATCAACGAACAGAGTGAGCAGATTCAAAAGTTGAAAGAGATCGTGCGCGGAACCGAACAATTCCGGCTAGCCGAAGCGGAAGGCAAACTGCTTCGTTTACCGACGGGCGATGGAGGAGCGTTCGTTTTTCGCAACAGTCCGGAAGCGCCGGTTCTATGCGCGTTGGAAATCAGCAAGGCACTGAAGAGTCATCCTGAGCTCAACGTTCGAATGGGAATTCATAGCGGGCCGGTCAACGAAGTTACCGACCTGAACCAACAAGCGAACATTGCCGGCGCGGGCATCAACATCGCCCAGCGCGTAATGGATTGCGGCGACGCCGGACACATTCTGCTCTCCCGTCATGTCGCCGAGGACTTGGAACATTACCCGCGCTGGCGACCTTTTCTTCACGAGTCAGCGGAATGCGAAGTAAAACACGGCGTGCGCATCGGTCTCGTGAATCTCTACGGCGACGGGGTCGGGAATTCCCAAGTCCCAAAGAAATTCCAGGTTATCAAGAAACGTCGCGCTAAAGCACGATGGGCTGTAATCGCAACCGCACTGCTGTTGTTTGGCGCGATCGTCGCTGCCTTCTTTATGCTCGCGAAGAAATCGGCAAGATCGACATCGTCCGTTTCGGAAAAGAGCATCGCTGTTTTACCATTTGAAAACCTGAGCGAAGAAAAAGCCAACGCATATTTTGCCGACGGCATCCAGGATGAGATTCTGACCCGCTTATCCAAGATCGCCGATCTGAAAGTTATCTCGCGCACATCCACACAGCATTACAAAAGCGCGCCGGAAAACCTGCGCGAGATCGCCAGGCAGCTTGGCGTCGCCCACATTCTGGAAGGCAGCGTGCAGAAGAGCGGCGACGCTGTACGCGTCAACGTGCAGCTGATCAAAGCGTCCAATGATTCCCATCTTTGGGCCGATACCTTTGATCGCAAACTGACCGATATCTTCTCGGTCGAGAGTGAGGTGGCAAAAGCCATCGCCGACCAGTTACGCGCGCACCTGACCGGTCGGGAAGAACAAGTGATCGCCGCCAAACCGACCGACAATCCTGAGGCTTACGATGCCTACCTGCGCGGCCTGGCTTATACACTGAAAACGGCAGCCACACCCGCGAACTCCCTTGGCGCACAGAAATATCTCAGAGAAGCGGTGCGCTTGGACCCGA
>CATPAT010000044.1 GCA_955652155.1 uncultured Chthoniobacterales bacterium
CATTCGACGGGCCGATCGAATACTGGCCGTCAGCCAACATAGCGCGGACGACACTCTTCGCGTCGATCCGTCGTGCGGCCCGCGACTCCGCGTGACACTTAATGGAAAATCGCCATCGTTCCGCCCAATGGCGAAAGCCGATGCCGAACACGTAAGCGCATCGATCGTTCCTCTCGGGCGGCGTTTCTTCCTTGTTGTTGGCGGTGGTTATCCGAACAAGAATCACGTGGCGGCGGTATCAGCTTTCGCCAAGGCATTTCCGCCCTCTCAAGATATTTGTTTGCTCGTCATTCAGCGCCGCCGGACGCTGCCCAAAGAACTTCGACAGCTTCTGCGTCGCCTGCGATTCGATTCCCGAATACAAGTTCGGCGCGACGTTCGGAATGAGGAGCTGGTTGCGCTTTATAATCGCGCCGAGGCTCTTGTCTTCCCCTCGCTCTACGAGGGATTTGGTCTGCCAGTTCTGGAGGCGATGGCGTGCGCGTGTCCGGTAATTTGCTCGAACGTAACGTCACTACCTGAAGTGGCCGGAAAGGCCGCGCTCTTTGTCGAACCCAAAGACGAAGAAGCAATCGCGGAAGCAATGCGCCGTATCGTTGAGGATGACAACCTCCGGCAGTCCTTCGCACAGAAAGGAGTTCAACGAGCTGCCCTTTTTGACTGGCGAAAGACGGTCGTCGAGACCGTCCTCGTCTATCGCGAGATTGCGCCGTGGCTGCCGAACATCAAATTGGCCTTATGAAGCGCATCTTCTTGACTGGCGCGAGCTCCGGGATCGGTCGCGCCATTGCCCATGAATTGATTGCGCATGGTCACGAAGTGTGGGGGACTTCGCGCGACCTCAGCCGCATTCAGGCGACGGAACGCCTTCACCCAGTGCAACTTGATTTGCGCGATTCGCAAATGCTTGAAGAGGTTTTCATACGCGCTTGGAGTGAATCGGGCGGGCTGGATGTCGTCATCAACAACGCGGGCAGCGGGCAATTCGGGCCGGCGGAAAATCTCACGACCGAGGCAGTGTTGGACGGGTTTCAAGTGCTCGTGTTCGCGCAATTGCAATTGACGCAGCTCGCAATGCGCCAGATGCACGCGCGCGGAACAGGATTGATCATTAACGTGACTTCACTCGCTTCGCGATTGCCGGTCCCGTTCATGGCCGCATATAACTCCGCCAAAGCGGCCATGGCTTCTTTTACAATGTCGATCCAACTTGAGCTGCCGAATGCCGCAGTGCGCATCGTCGATCTTCAACCAGCCGATATTCGGACTGACTTCAATGACTCGGTGGTGAAAACGGATCCCGCCCATTACGAAGACAAAGTCGCAAAAACATGGGCGGCAGTGGAGCGGAATATGAGCGCCGCGCCGAAACCGCAATTGGTTGCGCGTCGCGTCCTGAGATTAATCGAGCACGCCAACCCACCCCACCGCTTGACCGTCGGTGGATTTTTTCAAGCGACGGTGGCGCCGTTGATCTTTCGCTTTCTCCCCCAACGAGTACGCATCTGGGGACTGCGAAAGTATTACGGGATATGAGCGCCATTCGCGAAGCGGTAATTTTAATGGCGGGATCGGGTTCGCGCCTTCGTCGTTCCCAAAAAACTTTGCCCAAGCCACTGACGCCGATTCTTGGACGACCGCTAATCTCCTACACTCTCGACGCGCTGGCCGCCGCCGGGATTACAAAAATCTATGTGGTGGTCGGCCACGAAAGTGATCGACTAACCGCAGCCGTCGCGAAATTGGCGCCGACCAACGTTACGCTGTCCTTCATCCTGAACCGCGAGTGGCAAAAGCAGAATGGCATTTCACTTCTGGCTGCGGCGGACAATGTCGCGGGCAATTTCCTTCTAACGATGAGCGACCACCTTTTCGACAGCGTGATCGTCGATTTATTGACCGAATCGACAATGCCCGGTCTTCTCAATCTCGCAGTCGATCGGAAGATCGATTCCATTTTCGATTTGGATGATGCGATGAAAGTGCAAACCAAAGGTGATCGCATCATCGCCATCGGAAAAGACCTTCCGAACTACGACGCGATCGATACCGGTCTCTTTGTCTGTCCAATCGAAATTTTTACATATCTCAAGCGCGCAAAAGAAAACAGCGACTGCAGTCTCGCTGACAGTGTGCGGTTAATGGCCACGGATGGAAAAGTCCGAGCGATCGACATCGGCGATGCGTGGTGGCAAGACATTGATACCGTAGAGATGCTGCAACACGCGGAGAAGCACATGGCTGAAGAATCAAAAACACAGCGTCTGGCCAAGTAAAATGCCGGATGAATGCGTCATTCTGGCCGATGGTCCAGCAGCGTTGGTCGAGTTGTGCGGAATTTCCACACTGGAACGATTGCTGCGCACGCTTCAACGCTGCGGAATTACTCGCGCGATAATTCTCTCCAGCAGTGCGGCAGAGATTGCGGAGCGCCTCGCCCAACCCTCGTGGGCGCGGGCCGATTTAGAATTCACTATTCACGAACGGCCCCCCGGTCCAACAACAGTCCAACAGATTGTCGATCTTTGGCCGGAGGCCGCAGCGCGCCTGCTCGTGATTCAAGGCGACATAGTCTTCGATATTCGTCTCTTGCGCGCTCTCCTGGCGCAAACTTCGTCCGCGATGTTGATTGATTCTTCGGCGCCGGAGACGAACCGGGGAAAATTGTGCGGTGCGGGGTTGCTGCAACGTGAATGGGCTGCCGCCCGAAACGGTTCCGTCGAGAGTGCGCTCCTCGAAGGCCTGGAACAGCACACAGTCGAAGCGTTGGATGTTGCGAACCAACCGTTGTATGACCCGGGACTGCGGCGAAACCTGCGGCCATTTTGTTTTCCCGCCCCGGCCCTCGCGGACAAGCAAGCGGCCGAAAGAGTCCTGTTTGACTCCGTGCAAAAGGGCACGCTCGACTTTCCGGCGTGGATTCATGCGCCTATCGAAAAGTTCCTGCTCAGATACCTGTGCAGGACGTCAATCACACCTAACCAGTTGACGATCTCCTGGGCTATCGCGGCTTGCCTAACGACAATCTTTTTTGCCACGGGTCATCTGGTCTGGGGGATCGTGCTGGCACTAATCGTTGGCATCCTTGACGGGCTCGACGGCAAACAGGCACGCCTTAAAGTCGAGACGACAGCGGGCGGAAAAATAGAACATCATCTCGATTCGTTCTTCGATGTGGTGTGGCCAATCGCACTAGCCTTTCATTTTTATTCGTCAGGACGATTGCCAACCGCCTTTTATTATTTGGCTGTATTATTGGCTGGCGAAGGCGTGGATGGAATTGCGAAAGCCATCATTTACTCGGGCGCCGGACAACTGATGGCCGCCCCGAGCATGTTCGATCGATTCGTGCGACTGATCGGCGGCCGGCGAAATATTTACATTTGGGTGTTGGCCATCGCGCTGATTCTCGGGGCGCCGGAAAAGGCTCTAATTGTGATGGCTTGGTGGGAATTGATGACTGTTGCAATCGACATTCCGCAAGCAGCACGGATGTTGATCTTGCGCCAAAAAACACGCTAGTCGACCAACTTACGATAAATCCTGTAGGTCTTGTACTTGGTTGCGCCGACCGCTTCGATGAAGCGGTTTATCATAACGTTGTCTTCGAGCGTCATGCTGAGCTCGCCCTTGAAGCCGCGGCTTGCGCCCTCTTCCATTACTTGCAGAACAAGCGTCTCGGCAATGCCGGCG
>CATPAT010000045.1 GCA_955652155.1 uncultured Chthoniobacterales bacterium
ACGTGAGCACCTGCTTCTTCAAGCCGCCGCGCCCATTGAATATTGGCCGCTTCATCGAAACGCGCGCGTAATTCCACAATTGCGGTCACTTGCTTGCCGGCATCGGCCGCCTCGATCAGCGCCTCGACGATGGGCGAGTCACCGCTGGTGCGATAAAGTGTGATCTTCATCGCAAGCACTTGCGGATCGCGCGCAGCTTCTTCGACAAGATCCACAATCGGCTCAAAGCCGTCGTAGGGATGATGCAAGAGCACATCCTGACGGCGCATCACTTCGAACATGTCGGCATGCGGCGGCAATGCAGGATCGCGTCCCGGTTGAAACGGGCGGTCCTTCAATTGCGCGAATGCGTCGTTTGTCAGCAGCGGGGTCAGATGCGTCATCGAAAGCGGACCGTCTAGTTTGTAAACGTCGGCTTCGGTCAGATCGAAAAAGCCGGTCAGCAGCTCGATGAAATCTTTCGGGCAATCGGCTTCCACTTCCAAGCGGACGGCGTCGCCGCGACTGGAACGACGCAGCTCCTGCTCGATTGTTCGAAGAAGATTCTCCGCTTCTTCCTCGTCGATGTAGAGATCGCTGTTGCGAGTGACGCGAAAGGCGTGGACCGCGTCGAGAATCAAACCCGGGAACAATTCGGCGATGTGCTGTTTGATCAGCGAAGCGAGATAAACGTATTCAAAGGTCTCGTCGCCGCCTTTGCCGCGCGGCATCAAAATCAGCCGCGGAACTACCCGCGGCACCTGCACGATCGCGAGTAATGGTTCTCCGCGGCGCTGCGTTTTCGCTCGAACGAGCAAGTTGT
Source organism: uncultured Chthoniobacterales bacterium (assembly GCA_955652155.1). Taxonomy (GTDB): domain Bacteria; phylum Verrucomicrobiota; class Verrucomicrobiia; order Chthoniobacterales; family UBA10450; genus AV40. Next base: position 803 of record CATPAT010000045.1, read on the forward strand.
GACTCTTGTTCAGGAGGTCTGGAAATGGATGACTCGCGTCCACCGCCAATGGCGTCAGCATCGGAAGAACTTCCTCCTGAAAATATTTGCGCGCCCAGGCGGCGCGTTTCGCGTTTAGCTCCGAAACATTGCGAACGCGAATCCCGTTTTTTGCCAGTTGGGGAAGCAACTCCTTACTCCAAAGCTCGTACTCGGTTGCAACCAGCTCGTGGGCGAGTCGTTGAATTTGATTGAACGTTTCGGTCGGACTCAAGCCATCCGCGGCAACATCGCTGGTTTCGCTTTCGATCTGTTGTTTAATACCGGCGACGCGGATCTCGAAAAATTCATCCAGGTTCGAACTGAAAATGCAAAGAAACTTTAGCCGCTCGATCAGCGGCTGAGTCGGATCCTGCGCTTCCTCGAGAACGCGACGATTGAATTCGAGCCAGCTCAGTTCGCGGTTGATGAAATTTTTCGGATCACCGAACCGCTCGTGCGCCGTTTGCTCAGCGGCTACAGGTACAATGGCAGCGCCTTCTTCCGTTTCGACCCTGGATTGCGCCTGCGCCATATTTGCAAGATCGACAAATCAACCCCGCATGACAAGGCGCGAAGCGTTAAGTCGCAGTGGCGACGGTTTGGTGTCGAATGTCTTCGGCCGCGGCTGCGTAAACCGCGTCCTCTGCAATGTTGGTGGCGTGATCCCCGACGCGCTCGAGGGAACGCGAAATAAAAATCAGATTGAGATAGCCCCTGAGCTGCTTCGGGTCCTGGGCCATGCGGTCGGTCAGGCGGCGGTTCGCCATTTTGTTCATGTGGTCGAGATCCTTGTCCCGGGCCACGACCGCGCGGCCAAGATCGACATTTTCCCGGGCAAAAGCATCGGTACTGTCTTTGAACATCGCCATGGCGTGGGCCTGGATCGGAACAATGATTTCGACTTCTGGAAGCGGTGGATGTCGATTCAGTTTTCGCGCCCGGCGAGCAATGTTGGTGGCCTGGTCGGCAATGCGCTCGATGTTGGGGGATAGTTTCATCGCCGCGACGACGCGGCGGAGATCGGAAGCGACCGGTTGAAACCGGAGCAAAACGTCGACACCCTCTTTGTCGATTTGCTTTTCCAGCTGGTCGATCTCTTCGTCGTCGGCGATTGCGGTGGTGCAAAGATTATCGTCTCGCTGCAGCAATCCCTTGACCGCGCGGTCGAGGGTGCGCTCGGCCAGGCCTGCCATCATCAGCACGTTGTTGCGCAACGAACTGAGTGCTTCGTCGAACGTGCCAAGAATATGTTTCGGTGGCATCATGTCGTATTAACCAAAGCGCCCGGTAATATAATCTTCTGTGCGTCTTTCGCTCGGGTTTGTGAAAATTTTCGTAGTCGGTCCAAACTCGATGAGCTTGCCGAGATAGAAGAAACCGGTGTGATCGGAAACGCGCCCGGCCTGTTGCATGTTGTGAGTGACGATCACTATGGTGTATTGCATCTTCAGCTCCTGGATCAGCTCTTCGATTTTTGCCGTCGCAATCGGATCGAGCGCCGAGCACGGTTCATCCATGAGAACCACGTCCGGTTCCACTGCGAGCGCGCGCGCAATGCAAAGGCGTTGCTGTTGCCCGCCTGATAAACCAAGAGCGCCTTCATCCAGTCTGTCTTTCACTTCATCCCAAAGCGCGGCCCCGCGCAAACTCTTCTCCACTGCTTCATCGATCTGCGATCGTTTATTGATTCCAGCAATTCGCAGACCGTAGGAAATATTTTCGTAAATCGATTTCGGAAACGGATTCGATTTTTGAAAAACCATTCCGACCCGCCGGCGAAGATCGACAACGTCCACTTCCGGCGCGTTGATATCGACGCCACCGAGGTGGATCGCGCCGCGGGTAATCCGCGCGCCCTCAATCAGGTCGTTCATTCGATTGATGCAGCGCAATAAAGTCGTCTTGCCGCAACCCGATGGACCAATGAAGGCGGTCACTGCCTGCGGCGGAATGTCGAGAGTGACATCGTGCAGCACCTTGTTCGCGCCGTAGGCGAAATCGAGATCCCGCACGTCGATCATGATCTCGGCGCCGTTCACCTCATCGGCCCGTCGATCATTCTGACGCGAAAGTTGTTGGGGCATCGCTTGTGGCATTTCGACTAAGCTTACCATGATAAGCGTCTCCTTTGTCTCTCCCTGAGCAAGATCGAAGTTAATGCGATTAGCATGACGACGACGAGGAAAACAAAGGCCGTCCCATATTGGACGCGTTCGGTGTACTCGTTCTGGGGGATCTTCGAGCTGACTACGTAAATGTGATACGGCAGCGCCATCACGCCTTGAAAAAAGAAATTGGTCCAGTGACTCACCTGCCAAGGCATTTCGTCGCGCATGGCGTAGGCAGCCGTAAACATGATCGGCGCCGTTTCACCGGCGACTCGGGCGATACCGAGAATGGATGAGGTCAGAATTCCCGGCAACGCGTAAGGCAAAACATTTTTGCGGATCGTCTGCCATTTGGTCGCTCCGAGCGCGAGCGAGCCTTCGCGCAATCCCTGCGGCACCGCTCTCAGCGATTCTTCACTGGCGGTGATGATCGCCGGCAAAACCATCAGCCCGAGGGTGAACCAGCCCGAAAGCAGCGAAACGTTCCAGCCAAAGAAGATCACGAACAATCCGAAGCCGAAAAGGCCGAACACGATCGATGGCACGCCCGCCAGATTGAGGATCGCGACCCGGATCAGCCGAATAAACCGGCCATCACGGCTGTATTCGCTCAGATAAATCGCGCAACTGATCCCGATAAAAAGCGCCAGTGTCATCGAACCGATGACGAGCAGCGCCGTCCCGACAATGCACGGCCAGATCCCGCCGGCGGAATAAGAGACGCTTGTCACATCGACATCTTCCTTGTGCGTCGTCTTCCACTCGCGAAACTCCCGATCGCTCAGCTCCATTTTCTTTCCCTGGTAATCGAAAACGTAGAGCGTTTGCGGCGGCTCGGTTAAGAATTTGACGTTAACGAACGGTGCGGTGCGTGTGAAAACGGTGCGGCCGCCCTTGATTCCGATATCGAGAAAAATGTAGGTCGCGCAGAGCAATACGAAATAGGTTCCGATTCGAAAGACCCAGAAAAGAACCCGCTCGAGCAGGCGAGAGCGGCGTCGATTTGAAGGTGCGGCGATCATTTTAGCCTATGCTCATCCGGTAACGCGCGACTAATCGTTGCGCGAGATAGTTGATCCCAAGAGTCAGTGCAAAAAGAACGAGTCCGACCATGAAAAGAGCCCGATAATGGATGCTGCCACGCACTACTTCGCCCATTTCCTGCGCGATGATGCCGGTCATAGTGTGCACCGGCTGGAAAAACGCGCCGAGGCCCTGGGTAAAATCAGGAATCGCGATCCGATTTCCGGCACAGAGCAGGACCACCATCGTCTCGCCAATGACCCGACCTAGGCCAAGCAACACCGCCGAAATAATTCCCGAAAGCGACGCCGGCACCAACACCCGTGCGATCGTTTGTAGCCGATTCGCCCCCAGCGCGTAAGAAGCTTCTTTGAATCCGCGCGGGACATTGCGAAGCGCGTCTTCCGCCAAAGTGAAAATCGTCGGGACCGCCATGAGCGCGAGCAAAGAACCGGCAGTAAAAACGTTCAAGCGTTCGCTGATCGGGAAAAACGGCACCCATTTCATGAACGGCATTTGCGACAACGCGCGCACGGCCTGGCCGACAACCGCGATTCCAAAAAAGCCGAGCACGACGGATGGGATCGCGGAAATGAATTCGATGTAGGGCTTGATCAGGCTTTTCTCACCGCGAGCGGCCACTTCGCTGACATAAATCGCGGAACAAACTCCAAGCGGCACCGCGAGCAGCAGCGCAACAGCCGCGACCATGATCGATCCGACGAGCAACGGAATAATCCCGTACCAATCCTGCCAAAAGCTCGCCGTTACCCAGTCCCTTCCAAAAAGAAACGCAGTGATCGCGCGATAAGCCGGCACCGGTTCGTTTGCATTCCACTGTCGCAAACGCTGCGAGACGACCGGGAATTGCGCGACATAATCTCGCGTCTTCTTTTTCCACTTTTCGAATGATTGCCTTGCCTTTGGACTGCTAAGAACCGGTGGCGCGGCCAGCAGATTGTCGATCTTCCCTTTCATCCCTTCGGCGATTTTCGCGAATTTCTCATCAGCCGTACGGAGCGCGATCATCGCCGCGCGCGGATCAACCGGGGCTGTTGGCTTAGCAGTTTCCGATGGCTGAGCCTCGGCCGACGAAACCGCGGACGCACTGCCGGCGGCAATCAAGACTTCGCGCAATGCCAGTGCCTGATCGTTCGCGTCGGAAACAAGCGCGTTGAGAAATTCTCCGCTGTCGCTAAAGGCGGCGCTAAACTGATCGAACGCTTCGAGCGTGCTGCCGCTTGGAAGCGTACGGGATTCTTGCATCCGGATGTCGCCGAGCTGACGCGAAAGAGCGGCATGGGTTTGGGCTTGAGTGCGGATGATGTCCACATATTCCAAACCGGCGCGACGATAGAGCCGAAGGTTCGCCAGATTCTGGCCAAAAAATCCAAAGCCGTCGCGAAAGAGGAAAATTGTGATCAACGCCAGAACCACAATTGCGACGAGCGCGTTGCTGCCAAAGAAGGCTTTGATCGCCGATTCGGTCGTTATTCGACGCCGCCGGGCCGGCGCATTTTCCGATAAGATCGACATCCGCGGGGCGACAGTTTCCACATTATCGACGATGCGAAACGCGCTCGCTGGCGGCAACGGATTTAATGTTACGATTCTGTGACGTCCGAAATAATTGGACTTACGGCCTAGGTTTGCTTTGCGCGGGAACCGTCGCGGCAAAGTCAAAATCCACCTGTTATGCGTTCCAAGAGATAGCCGATTAAACCGGTAGCGGGCAGGGTGAAGATCCACGCCCAGACAATTCGTTCGACCACCCTCCAGCGCATGCCGCTGAAACGTTTCACAACGCCGACACCCATGATTGACGTGGAAATGACGTGCGTAGTTGAAAGCGGAATTCCGTAAAGGCTCGCCAGCTGAATGATCAAGGCCGCGCTAGTTTCGGCAGCGAAGCCGTTGACCGGTTGCAATTTGACCACGCGATGTCCGAGCGTGCGAATGATTCGCCAGCCACCGGCTGCGGTGCCGACGGCCATCGTTAGCGCACACAAAATTTTCACCCACAGCGGAAGGATGAACGCTGGTGTGTGCAAAAACTGGAGCCATGCCGGAAGATGATCGAATCGGCCGGCCTGCGTTCCGGTAAACAGTGCGAGCGTGATGATGCCCATGGTTTTTTGGGCGTCGTTGGTGCCGTGACTGTGCGCCATCCAGGCCGCGCTCAAGATTTGCGCTTTGCCAAAAAATTGATGGATGAAGTGCGGTGTCAGTTTGTGGAGAATTACGAACAACAAAAACATCACGAGTCCGCCCAGAATAAATCCTGCGATCGGCGAGGTGATCATTGGGACGACGACTTTCGGCCAAAGTCCAGAGTTCCATTTGATCACGCTCCAATCCCCTTTCGCGGTAGCGAGCGCGGCGCCACAAAGGCCGCCGATCAATGCGTGACTCGAGCTTGACGGCAAACCGAACCACCATGTGAGCATGTTCCAAATGAATGCCGCGAGCACCGCGCACAGAACCGTCGACATTGTCACGACTTGAGTATCGACGAGACCTTTGCCGACCGTGGCCGCAACCGCACCGCCGAACAACGCGCCGGTCAAATTAAAAAATGCTGCCATCGCAATCGCTTGTCGCGGCGTGAGCACTTTAGTTGAAACGACCGTGGCGATGGCGTTGGCCGCATCGTGGAAACCGTTGCTGTACTCAAAGATGATCGCCGCGAGGACGACGATGAGAAAAAACCACATGTCGATCTTGTGCGCGCGGCGTGGCAGTTAGGTGTGCTTCAAAACGACCTGCAGAACCACGTTGCCGGCGTCGCGGCAACGGTCGATCACTTTTTCGAGCAAATCGTAAAGGTCGCGCAAGAAGATAATGTGTTTCGGGTCATAATTGCCCTGGTAGAGATCGCGCAACAGTTCGAGTTCGAGGTTGTCGGCTTCACCTTCGATGTTTTGTAATTTCGCGTTCATCTCTCGCGCTGTGCGAACGTTCATTCCCTTGCGAAGTTGTTTGACCATCGCGAGCACAGCTTCGGCGGCCTGGTCGAGGAGCTGAACTTGCTTGGCAAAACTCGGCGTTGGCAAATCCTGCGGTGAAATGAGCATTCGTTCGCCAATCTTCTCGACCGTCTTTGGTATTTTATAGAGCGACGCCGCGAGTGCTTGAATGTCCTCTCGTTCAAGCGGGGTAATAAAGGTCTTAGTCAGTTCTTCGGTCAGCTCTTGGGTGATGCGTTTGTCTTCGCGCCGGCTTTCAGCAAAAGCCACCAGATTTGGAGCCGGACTTTTGCTGTCGATCTTCGCGAGTAAATCGACCAGATGATGCACGCTGGTGTCGGCTTGCTTCGCGCTTGCTTCCAGCAAGTCGTAGAATTTCTCGTCATGCCCGAAAATTCGGCCGATTGAAATCATAGCGTCCTTTCGTCTACAGCATTGACCCGCGCGCGATCAACAATGCAATAACGGCAACGATCAGCGCGAGCAAATAGCGCTGTAAAAGCATTTTGGGACCTGCGGCTAGCGAGCCAATACGTCCTCGCCCGGAAAGCTACAAAACCACACGGATCGTCGTGCCCTTTCCGAGGACGCTTTCCGCTTCGACGCTTCCGCCATGGAGCTGCGCAATATGCTTCACAATCGACAGGCCAAGGCCGGTTCCGCCGAGTTCGCGACTGCGCGCTTTGTCCGCGCGATAAAATCGCTCGAAAATGCGCGGCAAATCTTCACTGCCGATTCCAATTCCGCTGTCACTCACGCTAAGCGCGATAGCACCATCATGACGCCCCGCGCAAAGGCGAATCTCGCCGTTTTCATTCGAATACTTCACTGCGTTATCGAGCAAGTTGTCGAACACCTCGCGCAAGCGAGCTTCGTCCGCGCGAATCTTCGGACAATCGCCGTCTACATCGACAACCACTTTCAAATTTTTGGCCGCAAACTTCTTGTTCCAGTCCCGAACCAGATCATTGAAGAAGCGGAGTAAATCAATTTCGCTCAATTCCAGCGTTGATCTGTCGGACTCTATTTGCGCGAGCGTGAGCAAATCGTTTGCGAGTAAACCGAGCCGCTTCGAGTGTTGGTCCATCACTTCGAGAATCCGCGCGGTCTCGCTTCGCGGCAGTTTTGGATCGTCGATCATCGTCTCGATGTAACCGCGCAAGATCGACAACGGCGTCCGCAGCTCGTGCGAAACATTTGCCACGAAATCGCGGCGGATTTCATCGGCGCGTTTCAACTCGGTGATATCGTGAAACAAAACCACCGCGCCAGTGAGGGTACCGTTGTCGGTGCCCATCGGCACGGAGGTCATTTCGAATTCGCGACGGCCGATCACGAGTTGGCCCTGGCTGGGTTTGCGTTGCCGCAATGTTTCACCCACGATCTGTTCGACCGCGGGATCGCGCACACTTTCCAAAAGCGGAACGCCTAATGAATCTTCGCCGACTCCGAACAAATCTTGAAAGGCTGGATTCATCAGAGCGAGCCGACTTTGACCGTCGACCACGAGCAAAGCGTCCTGCATCGCGGACAGAATTGCTTTTTGCCCTGTTGCGCGTTCTCCGATCTGTCGATCCAGCTGTCGTTGGCGGATCAGAATTTCCTCTAGTGCAACGCTGACGCGACGCGCTTCTTTACCACCGTCGATTAAAAAGGTACGCGGTTGTTCGCCGCGCCCCACTTGTTTGACGAGTTGCTCCATTTCTCTCCAGGGCGCGATCCATTTTCTCTGGACGAGATAAACAATGGCGATTGTCGATCCAACAATCGCGGCGAGCAGAATCCAGAACATCATTTCTCGCGCAGGCGATAACCAAATCCGCGCACGGTTTCAACAATGTCTCCTGCTTTGCCGAGTTTTTCCCGGAGACGGCGAACGTGTGTGTCCACGGTGCGGGTATCGATCACGCTTTCGTAACCCCAGACTTCATTGAGCAAACGGTCCCGCTCCTGGACCCGGCCCCGGCGTTGCATCAAAGTTCGCAGTAGTTTGAACTCGAGGCTGGTGAGCTCCACCCGTTTGCCGTTCACCAGTACTTCGTGACGCGCCGGATCGATCGTAATCGGTCCAGCCGAGAGCCGATCGTCCGCTTCTTCAGCAGCGCCGCGTCGCAAGATTGCCTTGATCCGCAAAACAATTTCGCGGGGACTGAATGGTTTCGTCACGTAATCGTCCGCGCCGCATTCAAGGCCGACGACCCGGTCGATCTCCTCTGCCCTCGCGGTCAACATCAAAATTGGAATGTGGCGGGTCGCTGCCTCACTCTTTAGAATTTTGCAAACCTCGAGTCCTGGGATTTTCGGCAACATCAAATCGAGAATGATGAAGTCCGGCTTTTCCGCACGCGCCTTCGTCAGTCCAGTGGCGCCGTCGCCGGCCTTAGAAATGAGAAAGCCACCCGCTTTGCGCAGATTGAGCGTGAGAAGGTCGACAACGTCGTTTTCGTCTTCGACGATCAGAATTCGTTTGCACGACACCGCGTCCATGGGCGCGAGACGTTACTGGGGCGCTACTTCGATTCGCCCGCGACCGCAGGCTTCGCGCCAGCTTTTTCGTTTAGAAGCTGGGTAAATTCCTGAAGGCCGGAAACGATTTGGGGCGCTTTGCTTAACACCGTAGTCGCAAGTTTTTCGGCGTAATCAGGCCGGCGCTGCGACATTTCCGACAGCGCCATCATCACCGCGAGCGCATTGTTAATGGAATGCTTGATCTCGCTGAATTTTTTTTGCAATTGGACCAACTCCTCAGGCGAGAGGGTGCGATTTGTCTCATTCATAAATCGGGATTTCGCTGGAGAAAACGCGCGGCCGTGCTTAACTAAAAGGTTCGAGATTTGTCGTCCCGATGCCTGCGCAAGTTATCAAGATCAGTGGTGCGCGCCAGCACAATTTGAAGAATCTCCACGTCGAAATTCCGCGGGAGAAGCTCGTGGTGATCACCGGCCTGAGCGGTTCCGGGAAATCGTCGCTCGCCTTCGACACGCTCTATGCCGAAGGCCAACGGCGTTACGTCGAAAGCCTCTCCGCCTACGCCCGACAGTTCCTCGATCAGATGGAAAAGCCGGACGTGGATTTCATCGAAGGCCTTTCACCGGCCATCGCGATCGAGCAACGCAGCGCCGGCGCCAATCCAAGATCAACAATCGCGACTACGACCGAGATTTATGATTATCTTCGGGTTCTTTTTTCTGCGGTCGGCCAGCCCCACGATCCGACCACAGGCAAACCGGTCCATCGACAAACGCCGCAGCAGATTGTCGATCAAATCCTCGCCTACGAACCGAACAGCAAAATCATTGTGCTCGCGCCGCTGGTGCAAAATCAGAGCGGCGAATTCCGCGACGTATTTGAAAGGCTGAAACGCGAGGGATTCGTCCGCGCTCGCATCGATGGCGAAATTGTTGAACTCGATCGACCCGAGCCTGTTCGATTGAAAAAAAACGAGCGACACACCATTGAAGCCGTGGTCGACCGGTTAATCGTGCGCGAGGGAATTCGGATTCGACTGACCGATTCGGTCGAAACCGCGCTAAAATGGGGCGCGAACAAATTGTCGATCTTAAAAGAGAAGAAAACCCCCAACGCTGTACGTTCAACGGCCAGCGTCCAATCAGAAGATTGGGAGGAGGTGCGTTATTCAACAAACTACAGCGCGGGTGATTCGGATTTTTCCCTCGACGAGCTGACGCCGAAACATTTCTCGTTCAACAGCCATCTCGGTGCCTGTCCAGCATGTCACGGTTTAGGAACGCAACTCGTGATTGACCCCGAGTTGATGATTTCAGACGACACCAAGACAATTGCCGAAGGCGCGATCACGCCGTGGCGGCGCGGGACGAAGCGGATGCAGGCTTACTATCGTCAGCTGCAAGGCGCGCTGGTGAAGCATTTCCAAATCAATGAAGACGTTCCGTTCGCGGATTTGCCGGATGAATTTAAAAACGCGCTTTACTTCGGAACTAATGGCACGCCGATCGAAATGAATCTCGGCGGCAACGGCGAAAGGAAACGGCCGTTTGAAGGACTGGTGCCGCAGATGCAGCGGCTCTACGAGCAAACCCAAAGCGAGTTCACCCGCAATCGGATTCGCGCTTTCATGACGCGCGAACCGTGCAAGACATGCGGCGGCGCGCGGCTAAAACCGGAAATCCTCGCGGTCACAATCAAAGATCGACAAGGACGCGAGCTCAACATTCACAGATTCAGCGAACAAACGACCGAGGCGGCTGCGCGCTACATACACAACCTCGAGTTAACAGCGGCGCAGAGGAAAGTCGTCGCCGACGTCGTGCGCGAAATTCAATCGCGCTTGCAATTCCTGGTTGAAGTGGGGCTCGGTTATCTCACGCTCGATCGCGAAAGTGGCACACTCAGCGGCGGCGAAGCGCAGCGAATTCGACTCGCTACCCAGATCGGCTCCGGCTTGGCTGGCGTCCTCTATGTTTTGGACGAGCCAAGCATCGGACTGCATCAACGCGACAACGCAAGGCTACTCGGCACGCTCCGACGGCTGCGCGATCTCGGTAATTCCGTCATCGTGGTCGAGCACGATGAAGAAACAATTCGGGCGGCCGATCACATTGTCGATCTTGGACCAGGGGCCGGACCGCGCGGCGGCGAAATTGTGGCGCAAGGAAAACTAGAAGAGATTTTGCACGCCAAAAATTCGCTGACCGCTGATTACCTTTCAAACCGTTTGCGCATTCCGGTTCCAAAACATCGCACGCCAGCACGCTTTCCTCGGAATCGACTCACGAAAAGCGAAGAAGGCTGGCTGATTCTGCAAGGCGCGACCGAAAACAATCTGAAAAACATCGAAGTGGCGTTTCCGCTCGGTTGTTTCACGTGCGTAACCGGCGTTTCCGGAAGCGGCAAATCCACGTTGGTGGACGACATTTTGCGCCGCGCACTGTTTCGACGGTTTTATAATTCGAAGGAAAAACCAGGGGCTTATCGCGCGTTGCGCGGCGTGGAACAAATTGATAAGGCAATCGTGATTGATCAAAGCGCGATTGGGCGCACGCCTCGCTCCAATCCGGTGACCTATACCGGTGCCTTTGGTCCGATTCGCGAGTTGTTCGCGCAATTACCAGCCGCGCGTGTGCGCGGGTATGGGGCCGGCCGTTTCAGTTTTAACGTCAAGGGCGGGCGCTGCGAGAACTGCGAAGGCGGTGGCCTGATCAAAATCGAGATGCATTTTTTGCCGGACGTTTATGTCCAGTGCGAAGTCTGCCACGGCCGACGATACAATCGCGAAACGCTCGAAATTACTTATAAGGGAAAAAACATCGCCGACGTGCTCGACCTGACCGTGGATGAAGCGGCGCGATTTTTTCGAAATGTGCCGAGCATTTCGGACAAATTGAACGCGCTCCTCGATGTCGGCCTGGGCTACCTGCAGCTCGGCCAGGCTGGCACCACGCTCTCCGGCGGCGAAGCCCAACGGGTCAAGCTCGCGACCGAGCTCGCGAAAAAGGCGACTGGCCGCACTGTCTACATTCTCGACGAACCAACAACTGGATTGCATTTTGCCGACATCGAAAAATTGCTCCAAGTGCTAATGAAACTGCGCGATGCTGGCAATACGCTCATCGTCATCGAACACAACCTCGAGATGATTAAGTGCGCGGACTGGATCATCGATCTTGGTCCCGAAGGCGGCGAGAAAGGCGGCGAACTGGTGGGCGCGGGCGCGCCTGAAGAGATTGTCGATCTTGCCCAGAGTCACACCGGCAAATATTTGCGGCCGCTTTTGGAGAAAAGATGAGACGAATAAGAGACATAGGTCTGATCGGACTCATCGCGGTTGCGTCGCTTGCTCGCGCCGATATTTCCGGCCAACTCGCGGAAGCCGCGCGGCCGCTCGCCGAAGGCGTGCCGGAAGTCTCAGTCGTTCGCTTAGAGGGGCTGCTGAAGCAGAATCTGGCGGAATCAGACTGGCGCGCAGTCGCGGAAAAGTTACTTGAGGCGATGATCGCAGCGAATCAGACGGCAGATGCTTTCAAACTGCTGGCGGACCCGCGATTGCGCCAAAGTCCTTCGGCGAATTTTTGGCGGGCGCAATTGCTCGCCAGTTCCCGTCGCGAAGCAGAAGCGTTGGCGCTCTATCGACAAATTGCAGCCGATCGAAATTCGAGCCTCCGGAGCGACGCGCTCTTGGGAGCAGCGGAAATGCTCCGCGCGTTGGGTCGAACGGACGAAGCCCTCCAAAGCTTCTCCGAATTGTTTCACGATTCAAAATGGACTGTCCGAGCGCAGTTGCGCGCGGCCGAGCTTTATTTGGACAAATCTGACGCCGTCGAAGCGCGGCGTTTGCTCGAAAAAGTGCAACCGACTACAGCA
>CATPAT010000046.1 GCA_955652155.1 uncultured Chthoniobacterales bacterium
AGCTTATCCGGCGCTGTTGACCGAGAAATTACGGGCGGCCAATCTGAGCTTTGAAATCACCAACGCTAGTCAAACCGGCGGGACGACCGACGGCGGATTGCACCGCTTGCCCGCGCATCTTAAACGCAAGATCGACATCTTTGTTCTCGAGCTCGGCATCAACGACGCGTTTCGCGGCGTGCCGATCGCGGAAATTCGAAACAATCTGCAAGCGATCATCGACCAAGTGAAAGCGCGCAATCCGAATGTGAGGATCATCATCGCCGGAATGCGGCTGCCAAATTATGCATCGGACGATTACGTTTTCTCTTTCGGCCAGATCTACGCCGACCTCGCCGCGAAAAATAGCGCCGCGCTCATTCCCTATTTGCTCGAAGGGGTCAGCGGCGATCCGCTCTCGAATCAACCTGACCGCGTCCATCCAAACGCGGCCGGTCAGAAAATTCTGGCCGAAAATGTATGGCGTGTGCTAGAACCGATCGCGCGAGAAGTTGCAACCACCCAGACCGCGGCGCACGTTCAATAGTTGATGGATCCTGCCCGACCAAACGAGCCTGAGCCAAGCGATCCGCTCAATCCCGAGCGCGCCGATCACGCCATTATCGAAACAATCGAGATCGCGACCGAAGGCGAAGATTGCGACGAATGCGTGCGAAAACTGCGGCCGGTCTTAATGAAAATTTCCGGTGTGCAAGATGTGATCGTCGACCTGGAACGCGAACGAGTGATCGTCAAATTCGACGCTCGCAAAACGCACGCGCCCGATCTTCACGATGCAATTCTGAAAAGCGGCTACAAACCAGCGCCGGAAGCCGAGTAAAACTCAGAGTCTGCTAAAAGTTCGTTGCAACAAGACATCTCCGCGGCTCGCCGACTGCTTAACCTAAAGCGGAATGCGCGTAGCCGAACGTCTATCCGTTGCGAATTTGCCGGATCGTCCCGAAGCCATCGTCATTAAGTCATTTCCGACGCGCTGGTGGCGACAGCACGCGTATATCATCCCCAGCTTTTTAATCTCCATCGCTACCTGGACTTGGTTCGTCACATGGGGCGACTGGAAATTTTTTGAGCCGGAAGATTTCTGCGGCTTCTACGACGCGCTCGCGCGGTCAATCCTTCATGGCCACCTGGACGTGCCGCGGGCTGCGATCGGTGTTGAGGCGTTTACATTTGAAGGTAGAACCTACGGATACTTCGGAATCGGCCCGGCGCTGTTGCGCATTCCGCTGATCCTCATTTTCCCGCACATGGATGGGTTGTGGAGCCGCCTCTCAATCTTGATCGCGGCGTCTATCAGTCTGACGTGCGCATATGGGATCATGCGGATGATCCGCTTAGATGCTGCGGCCAACACTCGGGTCCAACGATTACTGCATTCGTTGTTCATTCTCAGCGCCGGTCTAGGCTCGACGACCGTTTTTCTTGTTGGCCGCTCCTACACTTATCACGAAGCGCTGATGTGGAGTGGCGCATTCGCGCTCCTCTTCACCTGTACAATTCTGCGTTATTTCAGTCAGCCTCGCGGCAGCTTGCTCGCCTTGGCAGGCGCGTTTGTATTCATGTCGTTCCACTGCCGGCCGACTGTCGGCGCAGGTGCGTTGCTTGCGGTGACTGCGCTGGCAGCGGTCCTAATCTGGCGCGCGATCGGTAAGCCCCCAGGCCGCACAATCATTTCTTGCCTTGGGTCCAATCGCCGCCCCAGTGCGGCATGCGCTTATCGCAACAATCATCGTCGCGACTACGCTCAGTACGTATTTCGGTGTCAATTACGCAAAGTTCCAAACCCTCGATGCTGTGCCGCTGCGATATTACGACTTCTATGCCGAATTCCCTAAACGGCTGCAGGCCACTGAGGGAAAACAAATTCACCTCAAAAATATCCCGACCGGTTTCGTAACCTATTTCGGAGTGCACGGCGCGCGTTTGAAGGACAAGTTTCCCTGGTTTTATATGGAGGAAGAAGCCACGTTCGTTGGCTCGCCTGCGAATGACCTGATCGAGGAATTCTCCACCGTCCCGATCAGCATGCCAGCGTTAACGCTGCTGGCCTTGATCGGCGGTACGGCGCTCGCTCTCGGATCGAACCAGATTCTTCGACATGCCCGCCTTCCGGCTGTGACTCTTGTCATGGGCGGCGGAATCATGCTCGCGACCGTCTGCATCACCGAGCGTTACCTTCACGATTTCTATCCTGCGCTAATCATCTTCGCAGCGGCTGGTGTCCCACGCATCGAATCCTCAAGACGTGCCGTGCCGTTGACTGGTCTGCTCGCGCTGCTCAGCCTAATCAGCGTTGCACTCAACTGCTCGTTCTCATTGATAAACCAACGGGAAAATTTAGGTGCTCCGCCCGCGAAGATGGCAGAGTACGAACATCTGCAAGGATCAATCAATCGCTTTCTCCACCGACCGCCTCCTCCGCCAGACTAAGCGGCAAATTTGCTTCAGCCGATGGCAGGCTGCTGTTGAGTCAGGCAATGGAACGTGCCGAGGCCCCAGATTAATTCGCGGGAGTCAATTCCGACGACGCGACGATTGGGGAAGCAGTCGCGCAAGATCGACAACGCGAGTTCATCGGCTGGATCGGCGAACACGGGAGCGAGCACACAACTATTGGCAATGTAAAAGTTCGCGTAGCTCGCGGGCAAGCGTTGACCTTCGCGAACCATTTTCTTCGGCATCGGCAAAATGACGATGTCGAGTCCGAAGCTGGACAGGCGGTTTAGATTGTCTTGAAGGGGCTGGTAATTTGCGTCGTCCGAATTCTCCTCGACCACGGTGACAACTTTGGTTTCCGAAACGAAACGTGCGAGATCGTCGATGTGACCGTCAGTGTCGTCGCCTTCGATTCCATCGCCCAGCCAAAGAATTTCGCGGACGCCGAGATAGTCGCGAAGGCGTTGCTCGATTTCTCCGCGCGAGAGCTTTGGATTGCGGTTTCTATTTAGAAGGCATGATTCGCTGGTGAGGAGCGCGCCCGCCCCATTCACCTCGATTGAGCCGCCTTCCAAAATCATGCGCGGATAAAAAACCGGAACCTTCAGGATCTCAGCAATGCGCGTCGGAACGACTTCATCCAGATCGAACGGCGGATATTTATTTCCCCAGGCATTGTAATCCCAATCCACGATCGCCAGCTTCGGATCGGTCTTTCTGGTTAAAAAAATCGGACCG
>CATPAT010000047.1 GCA_955652155.1 uncultured Chthoniobacterales bacterium
AAACGCTCGGCCATTTCGTCGTCCGGCGGAAGAAGCAATGAGGCGAGGGAGATGTTGCCGATAATCGCGGTGAGAAGGTTGTTGAAATCGTGCGCGATGCCGCCGGCGAGGAGCCCGAGTTGCTCGAGCGTCTCCGCTTTGCGACGCTCTGCTTCGGCCCGTTGCCGTGCAGTGATGTCGCGGAAAACGAGGACGACGCCGGCGATTTCATTCTTGTTATCTCGAATGGGCGATGCCACCTGTTCGATCACGCGCTCGTTGCCGTCGCGCGAAGTCAAAGTGACGTTCTCGGGGAGATTTAGCAAAATGGACTGCGCCTCGCTGCGATAGCCGCTCTTCTGCACTTTCGCTTGCGCGGCAAGATCGACAGTCACGTCAAAGACTGATTTCAACGGCTGGCCGATCGCTTCTTTTGAGCTCCAGCCTGTCAATTTTTCCGCTTCGCTGTTCAGTATGATCACTTTGCCGTTTACGTCGGTCGTGATAACGCCGTCACCGATTGCGCGCAGAGTTACCGCGAGACTTTCCTTTTCAGCCGCGATTTGCTGTTCGAAACGTTTCCGCTCAGTCACGTCCCGCACCATCGCGACGTAGACCCGTTGCTGATCGATGATCATTTCGCTCAACGACATTTCGACCGGGAAGGTGACGTGCTTACGTGTTCGGCCGAGAGCGAGGGTGCTGCCGCCGGTGCGACCCATGAGCTCGGTCCAGTTGCAAACGACCGGCTTCGAATCGTGTTCGCTTTCGTAACGCTTGGGGACGAGCCGAGTCAAATTGTGGCCGATCATTTCGTTGTCGCGACAGCCGAACATTTTTTCCGCCGCCGGATTCATCGAGCGAATGACACCGCTGTCGTCGACCGTGATCATTCCGTCGAGGATGTTATCGATCACGGAACGAATGTGTGTTTCGGCGCCCTTGAGTTCCGAAAGCTGCCGGCGCACGAGAACAAAGCTGTAGCTGTTGGAAACCACCAGAAGGCTAACGGCAACGAGGGCGAGGAGGGCGAGCGCGGACGTGCGCAAAATCCTTTGGCGAGTGGCCGAACTTGCGCGCAGTTCATAATGAATCAGTTCGTTTTTCTCGAAATTCGTTAGCACTTGGCGGATGTCGGCCATCAGCGTTTCGCCCGATCCGATCAGTGCGAGCGCTTCGGTATCTTTGCCCGCGCGTTTGGCATCGATTTGTGGAACCGCCGATTTGTTAATCCAGCCCTCCACGCTGGAGCGAATTTCGGCCAGTAGCTCGGCTTGCGGTGGGGAATTCGCGACCAAAATCGAAAGGTAACCGTTGTAAGTGTAAAAATCCGTGACCGCGCGTTTGTAAGCTTCAACGAAACTGTTCTCGCCGGTGAGGAGATAGCCTTGCTTCTCTTTTTCCATTTCCACGACCGCGCGGTCCAGTTTGGGGAGGAAGTTCAAGATCTGGGCCGATTGAGTTGCCCATTCCTGATCGTGCATGCGTTGATTGAGTACGATCTGCTCTTCGTCCTGCAACGATTGCAGAACTTCACGAGCTTGATTGAGGAGAGAATTGCCGAGCGCCGTTCCGGCTGGGTTCGTCTCGCTCTTGGTCGCAGTGCCTTTGGCTCGCCGGCGGGCGCTCATTTCCGGAGTCGCAACCGTGTCGAGCCATGTCTGAACGACTTCCTGAACCTTTATCACACGCTTGCGCTGTCGCGGATTTTCCAGAATCAGCGCGGTCAAATCGTCGATCCGCTCTTTAATCAGGTCGCGCTTCTTTTCGAAGGGCTCGATGTAGTTTTCGTTGGCACTCAAAAGATAACCGCGGTGGCCGCTTTCCAAACCGGCGATGTCGTTTTCGATCAAACTGCTTAGGCGCATCACTTCGATCGTATGGGTGCGGAGCGAGTCCTGGTAATGATCGCGCAGCGTCACCAGCAAAAAAACGCCGACCAGAAAAATGATGACGATGACGCCGACTGTTGTTCCGGAGAGAAGCTTGAGATGAAAATGCCGTTGACTAAAAAGCCAGTCGGCGACGTGGCCGAAAATCGACCGGCGCCGTGCTTTGAGGCTATTTGGTACGGAGGCGTCGACCGACGGATCTACCATAATTGCTATCAAGCAGCTCCCCTGCCACCCCGGTCGCTTGTATGCCGACCGAAGCCAGTCGAACCTCAAAGCAAAGTCAGTACCAAATTTTTACTAAGTACAGTCCCGTAGCTGGTGCGACATAGCGGAAACCATCGGCGCGCCCGGACTTCAAGCGTATGGCGATTTCCGCCGGATCCATTTTATCACTGGCCACTCGCACCATCGCGCCGACCATTAGGCGCACCATTTTGTAAAGAAAGCCGTCGCCCGCGACGTCGATTCTGACACGCGGTCCGGATTTCCGAACTCGAACCGACCGAATTGTGCGGGTGGTATCCTTTTCTTTTCCGCCGCGATTGGCCGCAAACGCCACAAAATCGTGCTTGCCGACGAAGTTCTCTCCAGCCGCGCTCAAAAGATCGAGATCGAGCGGTGACGGAATGTGCCACGCCCGGTCCACCTCAAGTGGCGGTAGAATTGGTCCCATCCAAATTCGGTAGCGATAAAGTTTTCCGATCGCTGAAAACCTGGCATGAAAATTCTCAGACACACATCGGCAGTCCAAGACTCGAATCGAAGCTGGCAAAATCGCGTTCAGCGCGTGTGCTAAACGCTCGACCGATAGACGCCGATCCGCGAGATCGACGTGGGCGCATTGCGCAAGCGCGTGAACACCCGTATCCGTTCGTCCCGCGCCGTGAACGCGAACGCGCTGGCCACTGATCTTATGGAGTGCGCGCTCGAGTTGGTCCTGAGCTGTCTTGCCATGCGTCTGGCTCTGCCAGCCGGCGAAGGCCGCCCCGTCGTAGGCAACGGTTAACTTAAGCCGCGGCGACATGTCGATCAGCCAGGAAGTCCTTTTGCCGCTGTGCCCGCGCTTTCGCGGTCAAGGTAGCTTTGCAAAATCATTTGGGCGGCGACTTGGTCGACAAACTTACGCGTCTGGTGCGTTTTTTTCCCGGCGTCTCTGAGGGCGCGATTTGCAGCAACCGTCGTTAGTCGCTCGTCCCAGGTTTCGATCGGACAACGGAGCTGGGCGCGAAGTTTGTCAGCGAATTCCAACGCTTCGTTTGCGGCTATTCCAATCTCTCCGCTCATCTGTCGCGGAATTCCGATCACGACTTTGTCGATCTTTCGATCGTGCACGATCGCCGCAATACGTTTCACGGAGTCTTTGTTCGCTGGAATTGTCTCGAGCGGGTGCGCTAAGAAGCGGAGCTCATCCGAAATCGCCAGACCAATCCGCGCTCGACCGAAATCGATCCCCAAAATCGGATTCATTTGGACTACTGCAGCTCCGGCGGCAACGTCCCGACTAGATTTTTGATCTTCTCAGCCTGGTGCCGATGACAAATCAAAATCGCATCGCCGGTCCGAACGACGATCAAATTATGCACGCCGAGCAGCGCGACTGTTGTCTCGCCGTCGTTGAAGATAATGTTATCGCTGGAATCGAGCGCGGTCAGCGCGCCGTTGGCCGCATTCCCGTGTTCGTCTTTTTTGAAATAGCGTGCCACCGCCTGCCAGCTTCCGACATCGTCCCAATCGAAACTCGCTTCGACCACTAAAACGTGTTCGGCTTTTTCCATGATCGCGTAATCGAACGAAATTCGCGGCAACTTAGCGAAACGTTCATGCAAAATTTTGTCGAGATCTTTCGGAGACCGGACTTGCGAGATGAAGTCGGCCAATTCCGGGGCGTGGCGATTAAATTCGCTCAGGACAGTTGGCACCGACCAGACAAACATTCCCGCGTTCCAGCGAAAATTTCCTTTTCGCAAAAACGACTCGGCCAGATCGACATTTGGTTTTTCGCGAAAGCGGACGACGCGGTGGACAGCGATTTTTCCGTCGCTGCGCAGTCGCACTGGCTCACCTTGCTCGATGTAACCGAAACCGGGGCACGCCCAGGTCGGTTTGATTCCAATCGTTACCAGCGCGCCCGTTTCCTCCGCGGCCGCAGCCGCGGTGTTCATTGTTTCTTGAAATGCGGCGCGATCGGCAATGACGTGATCCGCTGGAAACGCCAACATCGTTGCCGAATGATCGCGAGCTGCGACCCAGCCGGCGCCGAGCGCGACGGCCGCCGCGGTGTCGCGCTTGGCCGGTTCCGCGATGATATTTTGCTTTGGAAAACCTTCGAGCAAATCGCGAACCCCTTTCTCCTGTTCAATATTGGTAAGAATGAGAATGCGCTCGGTCGGAACAAAGCCCTCCAGGCGCGCGACCGTCTCCTCGAGCAAAGTTCGTTCGGAAACGAGACGCAACAATTGCTTGGGACGATTTCGCCGGCTCAACGGCCAAAAACGCTCACCGCTGCCGCCGGCAAGAATGAGCGCATAAATCGGATTCGACATGTCAGAAGCTGCCAATAGCGGAGATCACGCCAGCACGCAGATTTTCCCGTTTCTTTTTCTTGAACCGGACTTATTAGTAGCCGATGTCTCTCTCGGTATCCATTCCAAAAACGGGCGACCAGATTCCGCTGGATAATTTGCTCACGTTCACGCGCACTGCGTTTGGACTTGGAATCGGAATGCTGGTTGCGGACAAAATCAAACGGCCAGCCCGACAGACGGCCGCCATCGCGTTAATGTCGGTCGGCGCTTTGGCTGCGCTCCCGTTTCTGGTCAGAATCGCGCTCGAGCGGATTAACCGTCCGGAATCGGAACGCGGCAGCCGCGCGCGCTTGCGTTCCATTCGCGGCGATTCGGGTTATTCCACCGAGACCGATGTTTATTAATTGGTAGGGGCGGTTGATTCGCTCGCTTCCCGCTCACTCACCCTCTCGGGCTTTCCCGTCCATGTCGCTCGGTCCCCGCCGGCTCCATTCACCGAGCCGATCCGAGCCGGATTGGCGTTCGCGGGCGATTGGGGTCAATCGGCCCTACCGGAACGCTTGATTCGGTCGCCTTCGCGGATTAAACCCTCCTTCGCACATGGCCCGAACAGCGACACCCTCCGATGAGCCGTTGCGCGATTTTTGTCGCGAAGTTTTGAAGCAGGAAGCGCTCCTGCGGCAGGGCGGCGGGAAAGCCGGACTCGAGCGGCAACGCAAGCTCGGTCGCCTGCCGGCGCGGGAACGAATCGCTCAGCTTCTCGACAAAGACGCGCAATTCTTCGAGATCGGCCTCTGGGCGGCTTACAAAATGTACGAAGAGTGGGGGAACATTGTCGCCGCCGGAACGGTCGCCGGCATCGGAAACGTTTCGGGCGTTCCTTGCATGATCATCGCGAACGACGCGAGCGTGAAAGCGGGCGCGTTCTTTCCTGCGACTGTTAAAAAACTTTTGCGCGCGCAGCGAATCGCTTTCGAATGTTCGCTCCCAATTATTTATCTGGTCGATTCGGCCGGCGTCTTTTTGCCGATGCAGGACGAGATTTTTCCGGACGAAGACGATTTCGGCCGGATTTTTCGAAATAATTCGGTCATTTCCGCGGCGGGAATTCCGCAGTTCGCGGCGATCATGGGGAACTGTGTTGCGGGCGGGGCTTATCTGCCCGTTCTCTGCGACAAAATTTTGATGACCGAAGGCAGCGGACTCTATCTGGCCGGCCCGTCGCTGGTTAAAGCCGCCATTGGTCAGGTTGTCGATCAAGAAGAACTTGGCGGCGCGAAAATGCATTCGGAAATCAGCGGCACGGTCGATTTCTACGAGAAAAGCGATGAGTCGTGCTTGAAACGCCTGCGTTCTCTGGTGGCGCTTCTGCCTGAGGCGCAGCGCGCAGCCGATCGCAAGATCGAGATCAAAGGTTCTAACTCGGCAAAGAGTCCCGACACGGTTTACGATCTCGTCAGTCTCGATGGTCAGAAGAATTACGACGTGCGGGATCTGCTTGCGACGATCGTCGATTCAAATTCGGTCGACGAATACAAGGCCGATTATGGCAAGACATTGGTGACGGCTTACGCGCGCATCGCCGGTCAGCCCGTCGGAATCGTCGCGAGTCAACGGTTACAAGTGCGCACGAAAAAGGAAGGAATCCAGATGGGCGGCGTCATCTATTCCGACAGCGCTGACAAAGCCGCGCGTTTCGTGATGGATTGCAATCAAGACGGACTGCCGATCATTTTTTTCCAGGACGTGACCGGGTTCATGGTCGGTCGCGACGCGGAGCAAAGCGGGATCATTCGCAGTGGTGCGAAACTGGTAAACGCAGTCAGCAACTCAGTCGTGCCGAAAATCACGGTGGTGGTGGGCGGTTCGTTCGGCGCGGGCAACTACGCGCTTTGCGGCAAGGCGTACGACCCGCGATTCATTGTGGCGTGGCCGCCTGCGCGTTACGCCGTGATGGGGGCGGCCCAGGCCTCGGACACTGTTTTTTCCATTCTCGCGCGGGCCCGTGATCGTGGTGACAAAAAGGCGTCGCATGAAGAACTCGACGAGCTCCGTAAAAAAGTGAAACAGAATTACGAAGAACAAACCGACATTCGTTACGGCGCGGCGCGCGGTTGGGTCGACGCGATCGTTCAACCGCACGAAACGCGGGAGGCGTTGGTTCAGTTGCTCGAATATGTCTCTCGTCCGACGCCGACAGCGCGCTTCCACACCGGTGTCATTCAAGTTTAATGCTAATCGCTGACCTCTGATTTATGCCAGTCGTTCTGATTGAGAAACAGAGTCCGCAGATCACAGTAGTGACGTTGAATCGCCCTGAACGGCGCAACTCGTTGACGATTGAGTTGCTGAATGAATTAGTCGCCTCGATTAAAGTTGCTTCCGATCAAGCGGACGAGCGCGTTCTTATTTTGCGCGGAGCGGGTGCGGCGTTTTGCACTGGACTCGATTTGAAGGAAGCGGCCGACCGGAAGAAGGCGCACGTGACTGCCGAATTGGTCGCCAAAGCATTGACCACACTTGCCGAAACGCGTCTGGTAACGATCGCGGCCGTTCACGGCGCGGCGGTTGCCGGCGGGGCCGGAATTATGTCAGCCTGCGATTTTGTCGTCGCCGCCGAGAAAACAAAGATCGGTTATCCGGAAGTTCGGCGCGGTTTGGTCGCGGGACTCGTCATGACTTTTTTGCGCCGACAAGTTGGCGAGCGCAACATGCGCGAGCTTGTGCTTAGCGGTGAATTGATCGACGCCGAGCGTGCGCGCGAAATTTGTTTGGTCAATCGCGTGGTTGCGCCTGACCAATTGATGATCGAGGCGCAAAAGTTTGCCGATTCAGTTTTGCAAGGCGCTCCCAATGCGCTCACGCAAACCAAGCGTTTGATCGAAGAACTGTGGTCGACTTCGATCAAAGAAGATGTCGATCTTGCGTTAAAGCATCACATACGCGCGCGCGAATCCGCGGAGGCGCGCGAAGGCATCGCGGCGTTTAACGAAAGACGGAAACCGAACTGGGCTTCTTAGAGGCTAATGCCGAAGCTGCGCTAGCAGTTAGGACTATGGAACATCCGTAACCTCGAATTCGAAACCCCCGAGCCACCTCGCCACTAGATTATAAATCGCAGCGGAGATGACGAAGAAGATAAACCCGAAGACAGCCATCAGTATCGGCATGCATAAGTAAAGGATCGCCATCACTTTCATCTGTTGGCTACCGAATAAGAGCAGCGGAATACCGATGAGCGTGTATAGAAACCCAAGGAGGGCGTACATGGCTGTTGCTATTTTGGCCGATTGTAAAATAGAGATGCGACTCACTCTTTTTTTCATAATTGGTAGATAATTTCCTCACTATTCACTTTCCGGCACCTTGGGCTGCGCTTTGGAGCGCCGCTAAGCCGCCGAGAAAAAGGAGATACACTAGCCAACCAATTGTTGCGAACTATCCAATGATTAGGCCAGCTATCGCCAGACCTTTGCCTCCTAAGTACGGCCTGTTCTTAATATGCGAAAGGGCGATGTGGCCACAAATAATCGCGGGTACTCGACGATGAAACCACTCGGCTGCCGACCGGTACAACCATGCAGTTACTTCCTACGACCCCGGAAGTCGCGAGCGCGCTGAGCTGATCTTCCGACGCTGGCCCTTTCGTCTGACCGTTAAGGTCAGTGTAGTAATAGTCCATACGCGGCTGAGGTCAGGCTGAGCGAAACATCGCCAAGGAGCAAGAACTATGTCCACCTAACGACTTGAGTTAGTCTCCGCCATCGTCCCCGCCGTCGTCACTCATGTCTTCGCCTTCATCGTCCGACGCGTCTTCCATACTGTCTTCATCGGCGGTGTCGTCAGAATCGACTTCTTCATCGGTGTCTTCGGCAGCGGCGACCTCATCTTCCTCGGCGCCGCGATTGCCTTTCCGGCCAGAAGGATCAGAACGAAGACAGCGAAACAGATTTTGGAACTGTCGGCCACGCGCCCAATAGTCGGAGGACGTGTGCGCCCTTTTCTACTTTTTACTTCCTAATTCTTACTTTCCTATCGCATCCCGGTGTCGCAATGCCACTCAACCTTCGTCATTTGTCCAGCCGTAACATCGACATCAAACGGCCCGTAGCGCCCGATTCCTTTTTGCTGATCTTTCTTTGTCACCGTGTAATGACCGGGCGCGAGTGAAACTC
>CATPAT010000048.1 GCA_955652155.1 uncultured Chthoniobacterales bacterium
GCCATCGACCCATGAACCAATGAGCCGAGTAGCCGGCGTTTGCCATTCATCGTTAGATAACGCGCCGCCCAGATCGTCGGTGTGCCAACGTCGCAAGAAAATATCGCGCTGTTATCGGCAAGCTCGTCGACCACTTTGGTAACATATTGCGGATGGCTGGCTTTCTTCTCGTGTCCTTCCGCCGCGAGTTCAGCGAGGGTCTTGCGCGCCTTCCGATAATGTTCGAGCGAAGCCTTCAAATGCTTGTCCTGCGCGTTTTGTTCGACCTTCGGCAGAAGCGCCTCGAGAGTTGCCTGAGTGTCACCCACAAAACCGTGGTCCACCTTCGTGCGGCGGCCCAGTTGTTCTCCCCGGAGATCAATCTGGACGACCGTCGCGTCCTTTGGAAAAAACTGCTGGTAAGGGAAGTCCGTCCCGATCATGAGCAAGAGATCGCAATTCATCATCGCGTGATAGCCGGAGGAAAAGCCGAGCAGGCCGGTCATTCCCACATCGAACGGGTTGTCGTATTCGATAAACTCTTTTCCGCGCATCGCGTGCACGATTGGAGCGTTCAACTTGCGCGCGAGTGCGATCAATTCCTTATGCGCTCCGGCACAGCCGCCGCCGCCAAGGATCGTGATCTTCTTCGACTCATTTAAAATCTTCGCCAGCGCCGTTATTTCGTCGTTGGAAGGACAAACCTTTGGGCGTGGCGGTGGAAAATGCAGGCGCGGCCCTTGTTCCACCGCCTCGCACCAGGCAATATCTCCCGGCAGAGCGATCACTGAAACACCGCGCCGCGCCAGCGCCGTCTGCATCGCGATCTCGAGGATTCGCGGCATCTGCTCGGGGTGAGAGACCAGTTCGCAATAGTGACTGCATTGCGCGAAAAGATGTTCCGGATGGGTCTCCTGAAAATATCCGCTACCGATTTCATTACTCGGGATTTGCGCCGCGATGGCCAGAACCGGCACACGGCTGCGGTGACAGTCGTAGAGTCCGTTGACGGGCCCGCAACTCCCGGCGCACACGGCCAGACGCCCGGTGAGATGCGCCTCCGCGCCGGCGGCGAATGCGGCCGTCTCTTCATGTCGCACATGAATCCACCGAATTTTTTCTGCCGGCGAATCGACTCGGTAATCGCGTTGAGCGAGTCTCCCGAAATTCCGTAAATCCTTTCCACTCCCGCTTCCGCGAGAGTTTCCAACAGCAAGTCGGCTACTTTTTTCTTCGCCATACGATTTACTCTCTTTCTGCCGACGCCTTCGTTTCTTGTTTGAATGTACTTGCGCGACGAACGCTGCCGTTACCAGATCGTATTTCACGCCTGGCGCAGTCGGGTGACGTAGCCAAAGAATGGAGCCGAATTGGGATGAGGCGACATAGATGGGATGAGCCGAGAGGCCGAATGAGCGGGAGCGAACGAGTCAACATGACCGGATAAGCGGGAGCGGTCGGGGTTGATTTTTTTTGTCGAAGGCACAAGACTAACTATTCCCCAATCAACCAAACCCACGAAAATGAAAACACCGATCATCAGTCACTTACACAATGCTAAATTTTCGCCTGCGATCTTCGCCGGCGTACTCGCTCTCGCTCTCACTCTCACTTTCAGCCCGCGTGTGGCGCGCGCTGATGAAACCTGCTCTTCACCGTACCTTGCCAGCATCGAGGGGCAGGAGGAGTTCGTTTATGTTTGGACGCTCGGCGTTGAAGGTCTGGGCGACGGCGCGGACAAGCTGGTCACCGTAGATGTCAAACCCGGCTCGCCGACCTACGGCAAAGTCATCAACAGTTATTCTGTCGAGGGACGCAACGAAGCGCATCACGGCGGATTCACCGACGATCGCCGCCAACTCTGGCTCGCGGGGCTCGAAAACAGCCGGGTGTTTATTTTCGATGTGCACACGGATCCGGCAAAACCGAAGTATGTGAAAACCATCGACAACTTCGCTGAGACTACTGGTGGCGCGGTCGGTCCGCATGGCGCTTACGCCTTACCCGGACGCGTACTCATTCCGTGTCTCTCGAATGCAAAAGATCACGGCGGGCGGACTGCGTTGGTCGAATACAATAATGACGGCAACTACATCGCTACACATTGGTTGCCGACAAAAGATGACGCGCGCGGCGCGGGTGACGCGAAGTTCGCTGACGGTTACGGTTATGATGCGCGCGTATTGCCGCGGAAGAACGCGCTGCTCACCTCATCTTTTACCGGCTGGACGAACTACACGATGGACTTCGGCAAATTGACCGCCGATCCCGAGGCAATGAAGCATTTCGGTTCAACCATGGTGATGTGGGATTTTCATACCCGTCAGCCGAAGAAAGTTTTTGAAGTGCCGGGTGCGCCGCTCGAAATCCGCTGGGCCTGGGGGCCTACGCATAACTACGCTTTTACCGCGACGGCGCTGACATCGAAGCTTTGGCTGGTTTACGAGGATGAACACGGCGATTGGCAGGCGAAGGAGGTCGCGCCGATCAGTGACACGAAGGGCGGTGTGCTTCCGGTCGACATCAGCCTGAGCGCCGACGACAAAACTCTGTTCGTAGATTGCTTCGGTGACGGCAAATGCCGCGTGTTCGACGTTTCGGATCCACAAAAACCGAAACAGATTTACGAGA